>CAYQRT010000085.1:0-10673 GCA_964419695.1 uncultured Spirochaetaceae bacterium
CATTATGCGGGGAAGGAGCCGAAGCAGGGCCGCCTGTTCCCCGTCCGCGTCCGATGAGTAAAAACTCCACAGGCCGTCCTTGCGGCAGCGGACCAGGCCTGAGTCCGCCAGGATTTTCAAGTGTCGGGAAATACCCGACTGCCCGATATCGAGAATCGACACCACCTCATTGACATTGAGCTCACGCTCCAGGAGGAGGTGGAGGATCCGCAGGCGGGTGGGATCGGCGAGAGCTTTAAATGTGGGCGCGGCTTTTATATCCATATATCAAGATATATGGATATAGTATATCGACCACCGCCTTTTGTCAAGCGTGGGGGCAATGGATTTCGACTACTTGGTCGCGCCGTGAGTGCAGCTTTCCGTGTAGAATACCAGGGTCCCCGAGGCCATGATCCGGATTTCCAGCCGGTATGGTCGCCGGGCCGTAGCCGACCAGGCTGCAACGCCGACGGTAAACGGCGCGTCGTTCGAGGCGACGGTTTTCGTGGTGTCCACGTCGGGCCGGCCCAGCTTCTTTATGTACTGCTCGATGGTAACCGTGGCGAAGTCCTTGAAAAATTGTGCGGTCTTCTCTTTTTCCAGGTTGAACGTGCGCAGGAAGGCGGCTTCCTGGAACGTTCCCGTTTTGGTGAAAAGATACTGGGCCCCGTCGTTCATCAGTCCCTGGGTAAAGTCGGTGGTGGTATAGCTGATCTTCTCCGCCGTGATCACGGCCGTGGCCTTGACGCGCGCGGACAGGGAGGCGGCCACGTCGTCCTTGGTCATGCTCCAGTCGGTCTTATCCAGTTCACCGCTGCCGGGCAGGGCCTGAGCCGAGAGGGGCGGCGTCACGACCAGGGCAAGAGCCGTAAAGAAAATGAATATTCGTTTATTCATAGCGGCCTCCGGTTTGAAGGAGCCGGGAATGTCGGTTCGATTTTCCCGGCGGGTCATGCTGCGGCATGACATTCTTCTTTGAGTATAGTCCAAGGACCGGCCCGAACACAGGATTTTTGCAGAGAAAAAATTACAAAAGCCTCTTGTATAAATATACAAAAATGCTGTATATTTATACAAGACTTATGAAAGAGAAAAATGAACGGTACGCCGCCATCAGGAAAGCCGTCACCCGGGGCGAGATCGGAGCGCAGGAAGAATTGCTCGCCATCCTTCAGAAGGAGGGCTTCGAGCTCACCCAAGCCACGCTCTCCCGGGACCTGAAGGCCATGGGCATCGGTAAGGCGCTGGGAAAGAAGGGGACGTACGTCTACATGCTCCCCGACCCCGAACACCTGGCCTTGTACCGGGACCGGCTCAAGGCGGACGTGCTGCGGGGCTTCGTCTCCCTGGATTTTTCCGGGGCGCTCTGCGTGGTCAAGACCCATCCCGGTCACGCCGGCCCGGTGGCCTACGCCCTGGACAATTTCGGCATGGACGAGATCCTGGGCACCATCGCCGGGGACGACACCATCCTGGTGGTGGCAAGCGAGGGCGTCACCCGCGACCGTCTGCGTAGAGGGTTGCTGGAGCGGATTCCCGAACTGAAAGAGAAATTATAGGATGGCTCCATCAGATAGCTGACAGAAAGAGAGGATGCCGGCGAGGACGGCGTTTACGGAGGATAGAATAATATGAAAGCGGCGATATTGGGAACGACCGGATATACCGGTCAATTGCTCATACGGTTTTTACTGGAACATCCGGACGTGACGGAGATCATTCCGGCCTCGTCCAGCCAGGCGGGCGCGCCGCTCGCGGGCATGGACCCGGGTTTGAACGCCGGTGTTCTGGACAAAGTCAAGACGCCGGGGCAGACCTGTGTCAGTGCCGATGAAGCAAAGAAGATGAAACCGGACGTGGTGTTCGCCGCCCTGCCGCACCTGAAGTCGGCCGAGGTCTGTGGACGGTTTATGGGAACGAGTGTCATCATCGACCTCTCCGCGGACTTCCGGTTCCGGGACTCAGGCGTCTTTACCAAGGCCTACGGCACTCCGCCCCCGCGGCCGGACCTGCTGGACCAGGCGGTCTTCGGCTTATGCGAATGGCATACCGAAGCGATTCAGAAGGCCGACCTCATCGCCAATCCTGGCTGTTATGTGACCGGCGCCCTGCTGCCGATCCTGCCCCTGGTCAAGGAAAAAATCGTCAAGGAGAAGATCGTCGTCAATGCCTTCTCCGGAATTTCCGGCGCGGGGAAGAAGACCGAGGTGAAGTACCTCTACTGCGAACGGACCGAGAACGCGGGCGCCTATTCGCCCGGCACCCGGCACCGGCACTGCGCGGAAATCCAGGCCGAGTTGGACGGTACGGTTAAGGGAAGTAAAGTATTCTTTCTGCCGCACCTGGCGCCCATGAAGCGGGGCATCGTCTCCACCATTTCCGTTGACCTGAAGAAAGACGCCGGGCGGGAAGATATCCTGGGCGTCTACAAAAAGTACTACGGAGGGAAACCGTTTATCGGCCTGCGGGAAAAGGGCTTACCCGAGACGGGCGACGTCTGGGGCTCCAACCGGTGCGACATCGGTCTGCACGTCGAAGGCGAAAACTTGTTTCTTTCAGCGGTGCTCGACAACCTGGTGAAGGGCGCTGCGGGCCAGGCCATCCAGAACATGAATCTGAGGTTCGGGTTCAAGGAGACCGCCGGCCTGCGGGTGCACGGGGAGTTTTAAATGCAATACGCTGATATCGCTGTGAACAAATTCAACGACGGGTTCAATTGCGCCCAGTCGATCGTTTTCGCTTTTTCCGATAGGCTGCAGTCCGAGGCGGAGACGGGATTTAGGGCGGCCACCGGGTTCGGGGGGGGCATGGGACGGAAGCAGTCAGTGTGCGGAGCCGTCACCGGGGGAGCCATAACGCTCAGCCTGCTTCTGGGACGGGGGAAGACCGACGGTCCGGAAAAACAGGAGGCGACCTATTCCGCCGTGCGCAGATTTATGGAAGATTTTGAACGGCAGTTCGGGACGGTCAACTGCGGGCGACTGCTGGACGGCTGTAATCTCCTTACGCCGGAGGGGCAGGCGCGGTTTACGGCAGAGAAGATGAAAGCGGAGCGGTGTTGTCGGTATGTGGAGTATGCAGCTGCGCTTATTGATACCATGATCGCGGAGCCCGGGCTATAGGAATGAGGCCGAGGCCGGCTGAGGCGTAAAAAGGGGAGTATAGTCAATGGTTAAGATCAAGATGAAGGTGAAGTCCGAAGGCAAACCCAGGCCCAAACCGCTCCCGATGGTGGTGGTCAAGATCGGCGGCAGGATGGCCAACAATCCCGTCCTTCTCACCGATTTTGCCCGGGAGGTGGCCAAGCTGGGACGCGGCCGGCGGTTCGTCATCGTGCATGGCGGCGGCAAGGAAGTGAGTGAGCTTTCGGAAAAACTCCTGGGCAAGCCGGCCGTCTTTGTTAACGGCGTGCGCCGGACCAGTCCCGAGGAGATGGATATCGTGGAGATGGTGCTTAACGGCAAAGTGAACAAGCGGCTGGTGCGCCTGTTCCAGGCGGCCAAACTTCCGGCGGTGGGTCTGTCCGGCGCCGACGGGGCGGTGTTCCGGGGCGAGGCGCTCCCGTCCGCTGCGCCCACACGTACCGGGCGGGTGGCGTTAGCCTCCACCAAGCTGTTGCGTCTCCTGTCTTCCGGGGGTTACGTCCCCGTGATCTCGTCCACCACCATGGACGGTCGCGGCGAGGGCGTCAACATCAATGCCGATGAGGCGGCCCTGGAACTGGCGGTGGTGCTTAAGGCGAACGCCCTGGTCTATCTTTCTGACATTTCGGGCGTGCTCAAGGATGACGCGGTCATCACCTGCCTGGACGCCCAACGCGCCCGTGCTGAAATCGAGACCGGGGTGATCACCGGCGGCATGATTCCCAAGGTGGAATCGGCCCTGGGGGCCCTGGTACGGGGCGTACAAAAAGTGGTGATCGGCGAATACGCGGCTCCCGGCGCCCTGGCCGCGATCTTCGCCCAAAAACAGGGAACGTCCATCGTCCGCTGAACCGCGAGAGATATGAAGGAGTGAATATGAACAAAAACGACGGGTTCGAAAGACAGTCGCCGTATGGCAGGCATTTCGCGAGCGAACTCCTGGTGATTGACCGGGGAGAAGGTTCCTGGCTCTGGGATGCCGCCGGCAAGAAATACCTGGATTTCGGCGCCGGTATCGCCGTCAACTCTTTGGGATACGGGAGAGAGGATTTCGCCAAGGCCGCCTACGATCAGGTCAAGAAACTGGTGCATATTTCCAATGTGTTCGCCAACCAGCCGGCCCTGGATTTGGCCAAACAACTGGTACAAAGCGGTCCTTTCGGGGCCGTACACTTCGGCAATTCGGGGACCGAGGCCAATGAGGCGGCTCTGAAGTTCGCCCGGCTCTACTCTCTGCGCAAAAAGGGGGAGGGACACCACAAGTTCTTAAGCTTCTCCAACGCCTTCCACGGCCGGAGTTTCGGGGCTCTCTCCGTCACCCCCAATCCCAAGTACCAGGATCCCTTTAAGCCCATGGTGCCGGGCGCCGTGGCCACGCCCTTCAATGACGTGGCCGCCCTGGAGCGGACCCTCACCGGGGAGTTCGCGGCCGTGATCGTGGAGGTCATTCAGGGCGAGGGGGGGCTGGGTTCAGTCACCCCGGAGTTCGTGGCTGCGCTCAACCGGCTTTGCGCGCAACACGACGTGGTGCTCATCGCCGACGAGGTCCAGACGGGGTTGGGACGGACGGGGGTTCTGTACGCGTCCCTCGACGTCGGGCTTAAGCCGGATATGATCACCCTGGCCAAACCGATCGCCGGCGGCCTGCCGCTGTCCGCCACGCTCTTCAGCGAAAAGATCAACAACCTGATCCAGCCGGGTGAACACGGTTCCACCTTCGGCGGCGGTCCCGTACCGGCCGCCCTGGGATTGATCATGTGGAAAAAGATAAACGAAAAGGGGTTTCTGGAGACGGTGATCGAAAAGGGCCGGTACCTGGAAACGTTGTATGAGGGCCTCAAGAAGGAGTTCCGGTTCGTAGGCGCCTTTCGGGGCCGTGGGCTGCTGCGGGGAGTCGAGATCGTCATTACATCGGACAAGCCGGATGAGGTTATCAAGGCCGTCATCGCCCGGGCCAGAGATAACGGGCTGTTAATCCTGCGGTCGGGCTCCAACGTGGTCCGGATCGCGCCGCCGCTTACCATCACGCATGAGGAACTGCGGACCGGGATGGAAATCCTGGCCGACGCGCTGCGTACAATTGAGAACGTGTAATTCGGATAACCGATTGAGAAAAAGGCAAGGAGGAAAATACATGCCTGAGAAAAACAAGCCGATAAAGAACATCGTGCTCGCCTATTCGGGCGGGCTTGATACATCCATCATCATCCCCTGGCTCAAGGAGCATTACGCGGGGGCGTCGGTGACCGCGGTCTGCGTGAACGTGGGACAGAAGGACGATTTCGTCAAAATGAAGGTCAAGGCCAAAGCTTCAGGCGCGGCCAAATTCATACTGGTGGACGCGCGTGAGGAATTCGTCATTGATTTCCTTTTTCCCATGCTCCGCTGTGGCGCGGTGTACGAAGGCAAATACCTGATGGGCACATCCATCGCCCGGCCCCTCCAGGCCCGGCACCAGGCGCTCATCGCCCTCAAGGAGAAGGCCGACGCGGTGGCGCACGGCTGTACGGGCAAGGGCAACGACCAGGTGCGGTTCGAACTCACGTACCGGGCCGTGGCTCCGGGTCTGACCGTGATCGCCCCCTGGCGGGTGTGGAACATCAGCAGCCGGGAGGAGGCCATCGAGTACGCCGAGAAAAACGGCATCCCCCTGGGGAATATTTCCAAGAAAAACATCTACTCGCGGGATGAAAACATGTGGCACTTGAGTCACGAGGGCGCCGAATTGGAAGATCCCTGGAACCGGCCGGAGGAGCGGATGTTCCAGCTGTCCGTTTCTCCTCAAAAGGCCCCGGACAGGGAGACCGAGATCACCATCGACTTCGAGCGGTCGGTGCCCGTTGCCCTGAACGGCAGGAAGATCAGGCCTCTCGATCTCATCCTGACGCTCAACAGGCTGGGCGGTGAGAACGGCATCGGTCGGGCCGATATTGTGGAGACTCGTACGGTGGGCATGAAGGCGCACGGGGTGTATGAGACTCCGGCCGGTACCATCCTCTATAAGGCGCTGCGTGAACTGGAAATGCTCTGCCTGGACGCGGACACCCTGCACCAGAAAAGCCTGTTGGCGGTGCAGTACGCGGACCTGGTCTACCGGGGCAAATGGTTCACGCCCCTGCGGGAGGGGATTGACGCCTTCATGGAAAATATCTGTCGCTTTGTGACCGGCAGCGTGCGGTTGGTCCTCTACAAGGGCAACATCATCATCGCCGGCCGGAAATCGCCCTATTCGCTGTACAGCGAGGATCTGGCCTCGTTCGGCGCCTCCAGCTACGATCACAGCGACGCCACCGGATTCATCAAACTCTTCGGTCTGCCGGTGGAAATGAGCGCCCTGGCGCGGAAGAAAAAGAAGAAGTAAACGAGACCAAAACTGTCCGGAGCGGACCGGCAACGGTCCGTTCTGTTTAAAAAAAAGCTGCCGTTGACCGGCAGCCTTTTTTATCATGTTAAAAGCTTAAAAACAAACACCGAAATGCAAGCCGCCGACCGGCCAGATGGGAATGCCCACCTCCTCCTGGTGGAGGAAGGACCGCTCTATACCGCCGTAGAATTGCAGGATAAGTCCCCATCCCTCGAACATCCATCTGATGCGCACGCCAAGATCGATTCCGACCGCGAAATCGCTCAGGTTGGCTTCGGGAAGTCCTTCGATCGAAAAATTGAGATAGGATAAACGAGCGCTGATAAAAAACCCCCGTGCGTCCTGGCCCGGGAAGATCCGGACGATGGCGGACAGATCCATAAAGTAATTGGCGCCGCTGGCGGCGCCGCCCAAGAAGATGTTTGTAAATCCGGTAATGTCGAGAATGGAACATTGCACCCCGACTTCGAATAGACCGGTGAGGGCGAGTGCGGCCTCGATTTGATAGTAGCTTAAAAACGCGGTGATGGGATTGATTCCGATAAAGAAAGTGTGCTTTTCGGGAGTGACACCCTCTTGCGCAAATGCGGCTGCGGAAACACAGAGCAATACCATGACTATCGCCAGTACTCTTGAAAATTTCATTGATACACCTCCTTTTAGGTCTATCCGGGCAACGCCAAACTCGCTTACAGCATGACATCACCTTAACTGATCTAATTATATCGTCTACCCAATAAAAAACAAGTAATTTTGGCCGCGTGATGGAAAATTACGATCTGATCCTTACCGGACGGCCGTGGCGTATCTTTGATATCGGAGCTCCGGCCGATTACTGACAAATGATATATTTTCATCTACGCTCCCTTTATATGGAAGCAGGTTGTTTCATGGGCAGGGGCCAGGGGTGGCCGTAAATGCTCTGAATGGGTATATTTGTTTCAAATACCCGCGGTTGTCTCGGTGGGAAGAGGAGAACTGAAAATATGAAAAGCCGTGTCACCCTAATAGCTTGTTTGTTCTTGTTTTTTAGTGTTTTTGCTTTTGCCCAGAACAAACCCGTCCCCGTGCCCCGGGTGGACGGCAAGGTCGGTTCTGACGAGTATGCACGAACCTACACGGTGGATGCCTTCACACTGGGTGTGAGCCATTCGGGAAACGATCTTTTTTTCGCCTTATCAGTCAAAACCAGCGGCTGGGTGGCGGTCGGCCTCGGAACGGGCCGCATGCACGGATCCACCCTGTTTATCGGCAGCGCACGAAACGGCAAGGCTGAATTTACCGAGCAGCTGGGACGGGGGCATGCGCACGGCGATATCCCGGCGAGCAAACGAACCACCCGCACTTTTGCGGTATCGGAGAACGGCGATACGACCACCATGGAGTTTTCGTGCGCGGCGTTGCCGTTCGTCCCGGCGGGAACCAGGGAGATCACCGTCATCCTCGCCTACTCCCGCAGCGATTCCTTAAGGGTTCCGCACGCCACCCGCCGCGCTGTGCAGGTTCAGCTTGAATAAACGTTTCCTCACGGCTTTATTTTGTGTTTGGGCGGTCTTTTCCCTGGGCGCCCAGGAAACCTTCCGGATACGGTACGCCCCGGGCGAGAAATTCAAGATCACCGAAAAAACCGACATGAGCAAACGCGTCAATAAGGCTTATGTCGGGTACGTCTATCGGGAGGTTCGGGGCGTCTGCGAGGTAATGGGGGGAGAGGCGGGCCGTGATCCCCGTTACGAAGGCAAGTTCTACGTACTTGAGGAAATTAAGAAACAGGCCAAACCGGTGGCTCAAAAAATAGATGACGTGGTGAACGTCTCTTTCACCGTCAAATCAAATGGCGACTATGTGGTGGGAGGAAAGCAAGCCTATCCCACCCTGCGCGGCTTCCCCGCTTTTCCCGTCCGGCCGGTGGCGCGGGGCGAAAAATGGCGCGCCTACGGCTGGAGGGTGGTGGAGCCCAAGCGCGACGGCGTCTACACCCGGGTGAAGATTTTGTCGGAGTACCAGTACCTGGGCCAAAAGACCATGAACGGCGTCTCGTACGATTACTTCAAAGCCCAATATGCCATGCGCTATAAACGGGGTGACGACGCGTACGGCGATGATCGTATTTCCAACATCAGCGGCACGCATATTGTTGAAATCTATTTCGACGCGGCCCGGGCCAGACCGGCCTTCATGCGGGACAACACCAGGGAAACCTATACCTACGGCGACGGCACCGTCGAGGAGTACCGCGGTTTCATTCTTACCTGGTTCGACATGGTGGTGATGTTGGACAAGACCGAAGTGGTCGATGATATCAAGAAGCGTCTGGAAGATTCTCACATTGAGGACGTGGTGGTGGAGAAGCGTGACGAGGGGGTGGCCCTGACGCTCAATAAAATACACTTTCTGCCCGACCAGGCCGTGGTGCGGCCCGATGAGACGGCCCGCCTGGAGGCGCTATACCAGGCCCTTAAGAAGATTCCCAAGCGCACCATCCTGGTGCGCGGCCACACCGCCAAATGGGGTTCGGTGGAGACCCAGGAATCGTTGTCCGTGGACCGCGCCAGGACTATTGTGGATTTTCTGGTGAAGAAGGGCATGGATCCCGGCCGCTTCATATATGAGGGCAAGGGCGCCCGTGAACCCGTGGCGAGCAATGACACCGAGGAAGGCCGCGTTCAGAACCGCCGTGTGGAAATCATCATTCTGGAAGACTGAACGGCATCGCCCGGGCGCCTGCCGGAGCGACGGAAGGGGCGGAGGAGGACGATCGGCGGATGAGTGACATTTTTTTGCGGAAAAGGAGGATGAAGCTCGATGAAGAAGATCGCTCTGGTGCTTTTGATATTGAGCGGGGTGGCGGCGGGAGCTTCGGCCGTGGATAACTGGGTCACCACCTGGGGGACGGCGCTGCAGTTGACCGAACCCAACAACATGCCTCCCAAGCCCGGTCTCGCCGGCAACACGCTTCGGCAGCTGCTGCGTGTGTCCATCGGCGGTAAGCGTATTCGCCTCCAGGTTTCCAATGTCTTCGGTCGGGAACCGGTGGAAATCCGGGCGGCCCAGGTGGCGCTGTCGGAAGGCAAGGGTATTGTCGCGGCGGGATCAAGCAAGGCGATCTATTTTGACGGCCAGCCCGGCGTTACCCTCGCTCCCAAGCAAGCGATCTGGTCCGATCCGCTTGATTTCCCGGTGGAGCCCCTCGGCGATCTGGCGGTGACCATCTATTTCGGAAACGTGTCCAAAACCCTCACCGGTCATCCCGGTTCGCGGACCATGTCCTACATACAGGCCGGCAACGCCATGACCGACGTCGAGTTCTCCCGGCCGCGCGCCACCGCCCATTGGTACGTCCTGGCCCGCATCGACGTGGCGGCCCCCTCCGCCGGCCGGGCCATCGTCGCTCTGGGCGATTCTATTACCGACGGCCGCGGGTCGACCACCAACGGCAATGACCGCTGGCCGGACAATCTCTCCCGCCGCCTGCGGGCCGACGGGCGTTACCGGCACATCGCGGTGGTCAACATGGGCATCGGCGGGAACGCCGTGTACTCAGGCGGCCTGGGGCCGGCCGCCGTGTCACGCATTGAGCGGGACGTGCTGGACGTGGCGGGCGTCCGGTGGCTTATTATTTTGCATGGTGTCAATGACATAGGCGGAAGCGGCAAGCTGACACCCGATAATACCGCCGCCAAAATGATCGCGGCCTATGAGAAAATAATCGACCGGGCGCATGCCCGGAAGATCAAGGTCTATGGCGCCACCATTCTCCCCTTCGGCGGTTCCCAGTACGACAAGTTCGACCACGAGGCCGCCCGGCGACTCATCAATACGTGGATCCGGACATCAAAGAAATTCGACGCGATGATCGACATGGAAGCCGCCGTGCGGGATCCGGAGAATCCGGCCAACATCCTCAAGGAATTTGATACCGGCGACCATTTACACCTCAACCGGAAGGGGTTGAAGAAACTGGCTGACGTGATTGATCTCGGGTTGTTCTTGAAATAACTCCCGGACAATTGCATGGGATGAAAGCCGCGGCGCGTACGTCGCGGCTTTTTTCCGGTACCGCCTCCGATGGGCTATTGGGCGTGTTCAATTAATTGCGAGACAGGGACGATGTCGTACCCCAGTTTGGTGAGCGCATTGATGAGAATGTCCAGGTACTGATAGAGATAGTCGTCACGGTTGTT
>CAYQRT010000086.1:0-10658 GCA_964419695.1 uncultured Spirochaetaceae bacterium
GGCCGCGAGTACATCAATACCGGCGTGGAGATCGGCCGGCGGCTGCCTCACCTGGCCTTTGAGAACATGAAACTGACGGCGGTGCCGCCGCCGCGCCTGGCCAGTCCTGTGCCCGTTATATTCAACGTCCTGCCCGAACGCTTTCAGCGGGGAGAGGTTTTGACTTCCTTGCTCAAGGCCTGTGAAAAGATGGGCACCTTCGCCCTGGTCCGGGCCGAAGACCTGCCGTCGGGCGGGCGGATTTTCAAGCAAGCCGTCCCCGTATGCAAGACCGTCCAGCCGGAGGCGTATCCCGACGCGCCCCTGCTGGTGATCCAGGACTCGGCGGACGTGCTTAAGGTCAGAGACGGCCTCAAGGCCGCCCGCCCGGACCGCATCATCGCGGTGCGGCTCCCGGCTTCCCGGGCCGCGCGGGAACGCGTCATCGAACTGGTGGAGAACGGGATCGAGGCCGTCCAACTGCAGTTCCGGCTGAACGGACTCGAGGACGGAGAGGCGCCGCGGCACATGCGTGACGTCTTGCGCGACGTGCACCTGGCCCTGGTCGCGCGCGGCCTGCGGGACCAGGTGACCCTGATCGCCGGGTCGGGCGTGGCCCTGGCCGAACACGTGGTCAAGGCCCTCATCTGCGGGGCCGACCTGGTGGCCATCGACCTGCCGTTGATCATCGCCCTGGAGTGCCGTCTCTGCGGCGAATGCGAGCGGGGCGAACGCTGCCAGATCGAACTGGAGCATATTACCTCCGACTACGGAGCGGCCCGCATCGTCAACCTGATGTGCGCCTGGCGCAACCAGATACTGGAGATGCTGGGCGCCATGGGCATCCGCGAGGCGCGCCGCCTGCGCGGAGAAGTGGGACGGGCCATGTTCTTCGAGGACCTGGAACGGGAAATATTCGGACCGCTTTTCGGACGGCGCAAACCAAGCGACGGAGGGAAGTCGGCGTGACGGACAAACGAATGCCGGGAACGACCCGGGAGGTACAACTGACGCGGCCGCGCTACCGCAACTCGATCGGCAAGTATTCAATCCGGCGCGGCCCGCAGTGCGCGGCCTGCGGCCGGTGCGCCGAGGTCTGCGCCTATGCAGTGCACGTGCAGAAGCCGGGTTTCCGGCAGATGCTCCGGCCCTTCGACTACCGGTGCGTGGGCGAATTGTGCGAACACTCCTGCGTGGAGGCCTGCCCGCACCAGGCGCTCTCCCTGAAACCGAACCTGGTCTTCCAGACCCTGGGCGACTGCCGCTGGACCCCCGACCTGCTGGTAAGCGGCTGGGCCATGGCGGAAACGGGCGACCTGCCCCCCGCCCACTTGGAAAAGGAAACGGGCTCAAGCGGCGGCGGCTTCGACCGGCTGCGCATTGTGGCGCCTGAAGATAAAAATGCGGAAATCAAACCGGAAGAGATATCGACCGAGCTCCGTCTCAACCGCCGCGGCGACGACAAGCCCGCGGTCACCATCGACGTGCCCTGGTACGGGGGCGGCATGTCCTTCGGCTCCACCAACATCAACGTGCTTCTGGCCAAGGCCCGGGCGGGCCTGGCCTTCAACACCTTCACCTGCACGGGCGAAGGCGGCTATCCTGACCGCTTCATCCCCTACCGGGACCATATCATCACCCAGGTGGCCACCGGGCTCTTCGGGGTGAGGGAAGAGACCATCAAGCGGGCGCGCATCGTGGAGTTCAAATACGCCCAGGGCGCCAAACCGGGACTGGGCGGCCACCTCCTGGGAGACAAGGTCACGCCGGACGTGGCCAAAATCCGGGAGACCGTGGTCGGCTCCTCCCTGTTTTCGCCCTTCCCCTTCCACAGCGTCTATTCGGTGGAAGACCACAAGAAACACCTGGACTGGATCTCGCACGTCAACCCGCGCGGCCTCCTCTCCGTCAAGGTCTCCACGCCCGCCGACGTGGACATGGTGGCCGTGGGCGCCTACTACGCGGGCGCGCACATCGTGCACCTGGACGGCAGTTACGGCGGCACGGGCGCGGCCCCGGACATCGCCAAGAAGAACATCGCCATGCCCGTCGAATACGCGATCGGCCGCGTGCACCAGTTCCTGGAGAAGGAAGGCATCCGCGACAAGATCACGGTCATCGCCTCGGGCGGCGTGCGCACCCCCTTCGACGTGGCCAAGGCCATCGCCCTGGGCGCGGACGGGGTGGTCATCGGCACGGCCGAACTGGTGGCCCTGGAGTGCATCCGCTGCGGCCGCTGCGAAAGCGGACGGGGCTGCCCGCGCGGCATCTGCACCACCGACCACGAACTGCTGGAGATGGTGACCGTGGAATGGGCCACCCGGCGGCTCATCAACATGTACACGGCCTGGCAGAAAGAGCTGCGGTTGATCCTGGCCGGGGTGGGGCTTGATTCCGTGGCCGCCCTCCGCGGCCGGACCGATCTCCTCACGCACCTTGACTACGAAAAAAGCGGGGAACCCTCATGAGCATGGATAACCTGACTGACCGCGCCGACCTCTACCGCCGCGCCCGGGAGGAGTTCCGGCCGCCGGCAGCGGCTCCCGCCGCGCCGCAGGAAGCGGAAGGCGGCTGCGGGGTCACCGGCTTTGCCTGCACCATCCCGGTCCGGGGCAAGAACATCTACGAACCTTCCTTCCAGATGCGCAACCGCGGCAACGGTAAGGGAGGCGGCATCGCGGCCTGCGGCCTGGTGCCCGAAGACCTGGGCGTAAGCCGGTCAGTCCTGGACCGCGACTACATCATGCAGGTGGCCCTGCTCGACGGAACGGCGCGCGCGGAGGTGGAGAAGAGTCACCTGGAACCGTATTTTGAGATTGACGCCGGCGGGCTCATTCCCACGGTGGACGACTACCGCAGCGTCCAGTCCCTGGAGTTGCAGCCGCCGGACGTGGCCCGCTACTTTGTCCGGGTCAAACCCGACGTGCTCGACCGGTTCGCCGCGGAAAATAACATGACCGGACTGACCGCCCACGAGATCGAAGACGAGTTCGTCTTCCAGAACTCGCTTAGGATCAACAACACCTATTACGCGTCGCTCGGTGAAAAGCGCGCCTTCGTTATGTCCCACGCCAAGAACCTGATCATCCTCAAGATCGTGGGCTACGCGGAGGCGGCCGTCCAGTATTACCTTCTGGAAGACACGCGCGCCCACGTCTGGATCGCCCACCAGCGCTATCCCACCAAGGGGCGGGTCTGGCACCCGGGCGGCGCGCATCCCTTCATCGGCATGAACGAGGCCCTGGTCCACAACGGGGACTTTGCCAACTACCACTCGGTCTGCGAGTACCTGGCCCAGCGCAACCTCAAGCCCCAGTTCCTCACCGACACCGAGGTTTCGGTCATGCTCTTCGACATCATGAACCGCGTGTACAAGTACCCGCTGGAATACATCATTGAGGCGCTGGCCCCCACCACCGAACTCGACTTTGACCGGCTGCCCGAGGAAAAGCGGGACGTCTACCGCGAAATCCAGGCGGCCCATTCCCACGCCTCGCCGGACGGCCCGTGGTTCTTCATCATCGCCCGCAACCTGACGCCCCGGCCGGGGTTCCAGCTGGTGGGCATCACCGACACGGCCATGCTCCGTCCCCAGGTCTTCGCGCTCCAGGAGGGCGAGGTCTCCATCGGCCTCATCTGTTCGGAGAAACAGGCCATCGATGCCACCCTGGCCAACCTGGCCCGGGAAGACGAACGCTTCACTCCCGTGGCGGACAAATACTGGAACGCCCGCGGCGGCAGTTACTCCGACGGCGGCGCCTTCATGATGTCCGTACTCCCGGAGAACGGCTCCTACAAGCTGGTCGTCAAAAATAAATTCGGCGCTCCCGTCCGGGTCAAGGCGGACCAGAAACCCTGCTCCTTCAGCGCGGCGGTGACCGAACCGGACCACCATCACGCCGACCATGACAACCGCGAGATCGACGTGGCCGTCCAGGACCACGCGGTGGATGACCTCTACCGATACTTCACCACCCTGGTGAACGAAGCCGACTACAATCGCCTCCGTTGGTTTGTGGAGCGGGTGGCGCAAAAGACGGCCGCCGCCGCCCCGGCTTTCGGCATCGAGATCCTCACCCTCTGCCTGAACCGGCGCTACCCCACGGGTGACAAGAAACGGAGTTCGCTCCAGGTAATCCTTTCCCGGGGGCTGGCCGCGATTTTCAATTCCCAGGCGCCGCTCACGGAAAAACGCGACAGCGCGTTCGCGCGCGTCACCTGGGAGACCCGTCATGATCTGCGCGCGCCGCGGGGCAAGGAAACCACCCTCATCATCGACGCGCGCGGCTTCAGTTCCGAAGGTGCCGATTGCGACGCCTCCCTGGCCGTACGCGCCTACGAGATGGGTTGGAAACGCTTCATCCATTACAACAGCAGAGGCACGCGCTTCCACGCGGCCGGGTTCGGTCCGGACACGCGCGGCGTGCGGGTGGACTGCTACGACAATCCCGGGGACTACCTGGCCTCGGGCATGGACGGCCTGGAGGCCTACGTGCACGGCAACGCGCAGGACCAGTTATGCCAGATCGCCAAGTCGGGCAAGCTGGTGGTGTACGGCGACGTGGGACAGACCTTCCTCTACGGCGCCAAGGGCGGCGAGATCTACGTGCTGGGCAACGTGGCCGGCCGGCCCATGATCAACGCGGTGGGCCGGCCGCGGGTGGTCATCAACGGCACCGCCCTCGACTTCCTGGCCGAATCGCTCATGGCCGGCAATCCCCACCGGGGCGGCGGCTTTGCCATCGTCAACGGCATGCGCTACGACGACGACGGGCGGCTCGTCCCCCTGGAACTGCCCTATCCGGGCAGCAACCTGCTGTCCCTGGCCTCGGGCGGGGCCATCTTTATCCGCGATCCCAACCGCACGCTCGTAAACGAACAGCTGAACGGCGGCGTGTACCGGAAACTGACGGACAAGGACTGGAAACTCATCCTCCCCTACCTGGAGGAAAATGAAAGGCTTTTCGGCATCGAGATCGCCGGCGACCTGTTGACCGTGAACGGGGTGCTGCGCAAACCCCATGAGGTGTACCGGAAAGTCGTGCCCGCCAAGGACGCCGATCCGGAGGAAGATGATGATTGAAATGCGGTGCCTACCGATGGGAGAGAGTGCATGAGCGATACGAAGCAAACGCTGACAACCGAAGAACGCACCTGCGGGGCCGTCCTGGTGGTGGGCGCCGGCATCGCCGGCATCCAGGCCGCGCTTGACCTGTCCGCCGGTGGCTTCCGCGTCTACCTGGTGGAGGAACAGCCGGCGGTGGGCGGGCGCATGACCAGCCTGGACAAAACCTTCCCCACCGGCGACTGCGCCACCTGCATCATCTCACCCAAACTCGTGGCCTGCATGCGCGACATCAACATCGACGTCTTCACCCTGGCCCGGGTGGAGAAACTGAGCGGCCGGCCCGGCGACTTCACGGCCACCGTCCGGCAGCGGCCCCGCTTTGTGGACGCGGACAAATGCACCGCCTGCGGCGACTGCGTCAAGGCCTGCCCGGTCCGCATCCCGAGCGCCTTTGACGAAAGGATGGGGGAGCGCAAGGCCATCGACAAGCTCTACCCCCAGGCCGCGCCCAACGCCATGTTCGTCAGCAAGAAGGGACGCGCCCCCTGCAGCGCCGGTTGCCCCATCGACTCCTCGGTGCAGGGCTACGTGGCCCTGATCGCGGACGGGAAGTTCGAGGAAGCGGCGCGGGTCATCCGCCGGGAGAATCCCCTGCCCTCCATCTGCGGCCGCGTCTGTTTCCATCCCTGCGAAGACCGCTGCAACCGGAAAGAGATCGACCGGGCGGTCAACATCCGCGACCTCAAGCGTTTTGCCATTGAGAAGGCGGGTAAGGATATTGTGGTCAACAACGCCAAACCCACGGGCAAGAAGATAGCCGTCATCGGATCGGGCCCGGCCGGTTTGGCCGCCGCCCATGGTCTGGCCCTGCTCGGCCACGGCGTGACCGTCTACGAAGCGCTGCCCGTGCTGGGCGGCATGATGGCCGTGGGCATCCCGCCCTACCGCCTGCCCGCGGATATCCTTAAGGCTGACCTGGACGCCATCGCCCGGCTGGGCGTGGCGTACAAAACCAAAACCGTCATCGGAGAGGACGTGTCCGTCGACGATCTGCGGCAGAACTCCGACGCGGTCTTCATCGCCTCGGGCGCCCACCAGAGCAACCGGCTGGATATTCCGGGCGAAGACTGCGCCCAGGTCGTACACGGCATCGATTTCTTAAGAAAGCGCACCCTGGGCGAAGCCCAGACCGTGGGCAAGCGGGTCATTGTGGTCGGCGGCGGCAACACCGCCATCGACGCCTCCCGCGTGGCCCGGCGCCTGGGCGCCGCGGTCACCATCATCTACCGGCGCACCCGCTCTGAAATGCCCGCCGCCGCGGAAGAGATCGACGCGGCCCTGGCCGAAGGCATAGAGATCCAGTACCTCACCGCCCCCGTTGAGGTGGTGATGGAAAAAGAAATAATGATAGGCGTACGCTGCGTGAAGATGAAGCTGGGCCGTCCCGACCAGAGCGGCCGGCGCCGGCCCGTACCGGTGGAGGGATCGGAGTTCGTCATCGACTCCGACATGCTGATCCCGGCGGTGAGCCAGTCCTCCGACCGGCGGATGGCCGAGCTTTTCGGCTGCGCCGTCACCACATGGGGCACGATCACCGCGGATGACCTCACTTTCGCCACCTCCGCCGACGGCGTGTTCGCGGGCGGCGACGCGGTCACCGGCCCGGGCAGCGTCATCCAGTCCATCGCCAACGGCCAAAACGCCGCCGCGGCCATCGACAATTTTCTTTCCCACCGCCGGCTGGATGAAGGTCTTACGAAAAGAAAAGAAATCCCCAATCCCCTTTCCGCCGTGGACCTGCAGCGGATCAAACGGGAAAAGGAAAAGGCGGAACGCGTCGCACAGAAGGAACTGGAACCGGCGGCACGCGCCAAAGATTTTACTGAAGTGGAGTCCACCTATACCGAGGAGGAAGCCATTCGTGAAGCCAAGCGCTGCCTCTCCTGCGCCCTCTGCTCCGAATGCCTGGCCTGCGTGGACGCCTGTAAGGCCCAGGCCGTGGACCACCACCAGACCGAACGCTTCATCGACCTGGAGGTGGGCGCGGTCATACTGGCTCCCGGCTTTACCGCCTTCGATCCCGCTCAAAAATTCGAATACGGCGCCGGGTACGCGCAAAACATTCTCACCAACGTCCAGTTCGAACGCGTGCTCTCCGCCTCCGGTCCCACCACGGGACGGGTGGTCCGCCCGTCGGACGGCGCCCATCCCCGGTCCCTGGCCTTCATCCAGTGCGTGGGCTCCCGGGATGCCCTGAGTGAAAACGATTACTGCTCCGCGGTCTGCTGCATGGTGGCCACCAAGGAGGCCATCCTGGCCAAGGAACACGAACCGGGCCTGGAGGTGACCGTCTTCTTCATGGATCTGCGCGCCTTCGGCAAAGACTTTGAGCGTTACTACGAACGCGCCCGGGCGCTGGGCGTACGCTACGTGCGCTGCCGCCCCTCCACCCTGGAGGAGGATCCGGTAACCAAGAATCTGCGCATCGGCTATCTGGACGAGAACAACCGTTATATAAATGAAGAATTCGAACTGGCGGTATTCTCACTGGGCCTGGAACCCAGTGCCAGCCTGGTCAGCCAGGCCCGGGCCCTGGACGTGGCCCTCAATGAATACGGCTTCACCCGCACGCGGGAACTCACTCCCCTCAACACCTCAAGGCCGGGGATCTTCGTGGCCGGCGCCTTCGCCGAGCCCAAGGACATCCCGGACACGGTGATGCAGGCGAGCGGCGCGGCCGCCCGGGCCATGGCCTTTCTGGCTCCGGCCCGGGGCAGCCTGCTGCGCACCAAGACCTATCCGCAGGAGCGCGACGTGCGCGACGAAAGCCCGCGCGTGGGCGTGTTCGTCTGCCACTGCGGCAGCAACATCGCCTCCGTAGTGGACGTGCCCGCGGTGGTGGAGTACGCCCGCGGCCTGCCCGGCGTGGCCTACGCCGATCACGAGGTGTACGTCTGCGCCGACGACAGCCAGGACGTCATCAAGGAAAAGATACGCGAACACGGACTGAACCGGGTGGTGGTGGCCTCCTGCACCCCGCGCACCCATGAAGCCATCTTCCGCGACACCCTGCGTGACGCGGGCCTGAACCAGTACCTGCTGGAGATGGCCAACATCCGCGACCAGTGCTCCTGGGTGCATTCCGCGCAACCCGAGGCGGCCACCACCAAGGCCAAAGACCTCATCCGTATGATCGTGGGTCGGGCCGTGGGCGCCCTGCCGCTGGAAGACGAGAAGGTGCCCGTCATCTCCTCCGCCCTGGTGATCGGCGGCGGGTTGGCCGGCATGACCGCCTCCCTGGCCCTGGCCGAACAGGGCTTCGGCGTGCACCTGGTGGAAAAGGACAAGGAATTGGGCGGAACGGCCCGGCTTATTCATCGTACGTTGAGCGGTGAAGACCCGGCCGCGCACGTGGCAGAACTGGCGCGGCGCGTCAATGATCATTCCCTCATTCAGGTGCACGTGCAGTCCCGGGTCAACAAGGTGGACGGCCACATCGGAAAATTCGAATCGACCATCGCCAATGGCGAAGGCCCGCTTCCGGTCACACACGGCGTGGTCATTCTGGCGAGCGGCGCCACGGAAAAGAAACCGGAAGTCCTCGGCTACGGACAAAGCGACCGCGTGCTCACCCAACTGGAACTCTCCGCTAAACTGGGAGACGCCGATTTCAGTCTCCCGGACACGGGTACGGTGGTCATGATCCAGTGCGTGGAACAGCGGGACAAAGAACATCCCTATTGTTCGCGCGTGTGCTGCGCCACGGCCGTGAAGAACGCGCTCATCCTCAAGGAGCGCCGACCCGGCCTTTCCATCATCGTTCTCTACCGGGACATGCGCACGTACGGCTTCAAGGAACTGGCCTACAAGGAGGCGCGGCAAAAGGGCGTGCGCTTCTACCGCTTCCGGGACGATAACCCACCGCGAGTCAATGCCGCAGGCGACCTCACCGTGAGCTTTCACGACCAGGCCACCGGCCTGGACCTGTCGGTCGCGCCCGAACTCCTGGTGCTGGCCGCGCGCGTGGTGCCGCAGGCCGACCGGGAAACCCTGTCCGAACTGCTGCGCGTACCCCTCAACGCGGACGGCTTCTTCCTGGAGGCGCACGTCAAACTGCGGCCGGTGGATTTCGCGAGCGAAGGATTATTCCTTTGCGGCACCGCCCACGCGCCCAAATTCGTGTCCGAGACCGTCTCCCAGGCTAACGCGGTGGCGGGGCGGGCCGCGGCCGTGCTCTCCAGCTCCGAACTGGCGGTCTCCGGGCAGACGGCCTGGGTCGACCAGGACAAATGCATTTCCTGCATGACCTGCGTCCACCTCTGCCCCTACAACGCGCCGCGCATCAACTTCACCAACAAGGCCGAAGTACAGAGCGCCGTGTGCATGGGCTGCGGCTCCTGCACCTCCGACTGCCCGGCCAAGGCCATCACGCTGCGCAACTATACCGATTCTCAGGTGTTCGGGGCCATCCGGTCGCTGCTCGAGGCTCGCTCAGCGCGGGCGACCGTCCAGCCGGTCTATCCCGACAACACCGGGATTTCGAAAATTCACTAGTAGAAGGATGGACGATGAACGATACCAAGGACCTGGAATTGCTCGCCTTTTGCTGCCACTACTGCGCCTACGCCGCCGCCGACCTGGCCGGGTCCATGCGCCTGCAGTACCCGGACAACGTGCGCATCCTGCGCTTTCCCTGCACGGGAAAGATCGAGGTGAACTACCTCCTGGAGGCGTTCGAACGCGGGATTGACGGCGTCCTGGTGGCGGGCTGCCTGGAGGGCGGCTGCCATTTCCAGGAAGGCAACCTGCGGGCCAGGCGCCGGGTGGCGCGGGCCAAGGAACTGCTGGCCGAGGCGGGCCTGGAACCCGAACGCCTGGAGATGTTCAACCTCTCCTCAGCCGAAGGCACCCGCTTCGCCGAGATCGTCACCGAGATGATGGACCGTCTGCAGCAACTGGGGCCGAGTCCCCTGAAGAAAAGCGCCGCCCAAGCCGCGCACTGACAAGGAGAAAATATGATCGTCGCCAACCGTAAGAAAATCCCCGAACTCTGCGATATGATCGAAGGACGCAAGAAGGTGCTTCTGGTGGGATGCGGCACCTGCGTCACCGTCTGCCTGGCCGGCGGGGAACGCGAGGTGGGCATCATGGGCTCGGCCCTGCGCATGGCCCTCAAGGTCAAGGGCCGCCATGATACGGCCGTGGAGGAATGCACCATCGAGCGCCAGTGCGAGGACGCCTTTATCGACGCGCTCGCCCCCCACGCGGAAGAGTACGACGCCTTCATCTCCTTTGCCTGCGGCGCGGGCGTGCAGGCCCTGGCTGAACGCTTCCCTCATCTGGCGGTGTATCCCGGTTTGAACACCCAGTTCATCGGCATCCTGGAATCCCAGGGCGTCTGGACCGAAAAATGCGTGGGCTGCGGCAGCTGCCGCCTGGGGGAATACGCGGGGATCTGCCCCGTCACCCGCTGCGCCAAGAGCCAGTTCAACGGTCCGTGCGGCGGATCGCGCGGGGGCAAGTGCGAAGTGGATGAAAGCCTGGATTGCGCCTGGCAGTTGATCTACGACCGGGCCAAAGCCACCCATGCCCTGGACCGGTTTGAGAAGAT
>CAYQRT010000087.1:0-3220 GCA_964419695.1 uncultured Spirochaetaceae bacterium
GGTAAAAGCAAGGGAATACCGGATTTTTATGCGAATGTGCCAAAAAAACCGGGACCAGGGGGTCCCGGTTGGTGGGTACATCAGTACATCAATTTATGGCGGAATTATCGATTGAGACGTAACTTTCCTCCATCCCGTCAATTTTCCTTACCCAGGAGAGGAATTTATTCGCTTCGTTCTTGTTGGTGTAGGGTCCGATACGGACGCGGAAATACGTTTCGGTTTTTATCTGCTTGGTGAGAATGCGCCCGGCCAGGCCGTTTTCTATCAGGACCGCATTGCATTCGTCGGCTTTACTCTTATTTTTATAGGAACCGGTTTGGATCCAATAGAGCCTTCCGGAAAACCTCGGTGCCCTGGCACGGGCCACGCTCACGGTGGTTTTTTTCGGCGTGGTCTTGCGGGGCGCCGGTGTGGCGCGGACCACGGGTCGCCGCGTGAGCGCCTTGTCCGAAAGCACCTTGTCTTCTTCCGGTGCGTTATCGCCGATGACAAAGTCCTGCTTCTCAATATCGCCGTTCTCAACCGCCGGCGGCGGCGTCTGGAGTTCCTGGATGCCGGGCAGGGGGTTGTTGCGCAGGGGAATTTCAAAAAGGTCGTAATCCACACGCGGTTCGCGCGCCGCTTCCGCCACCGGCACGGTTTGTTTGTCACGGAAGAGCCACAATCCGCCCACCAGGACGAGAATGACCAGGAGGGTGATCGAGAGGATGACCCAGAGGAGTTTTTGCCTATTCACGGGTTTCCGTCCTTCTTCACGTCCGTAGCGTGCCGGAGCATGATCGCGTCCATCTGTTGTGTCAAATACATCAGATTCCGAGTGTTCCATATATTACGAATATCGACTGATTTCCGGCCGGGTTTAGGGACAATTTTTTTTTGGGAACGGCAGCGGTCCAGAAAGGCCCGCCAGTCAAGGCCGTCCCGGGTACGGGCCCGGCGCCACCGGGTGCAGAAGGGCGCCCGGACCACCAGCACAAGATCGGCTAGTTCAGCGAGTCCCATGGGAAAGAGAAGCGCGGCATTGATCACATAATCGCCGCCCCCGGGCGAGTGTACGGCCTGCACCACCAGTTCCCGCATGCGGGGATGGAGCAGGGCTTCCAGACGACGCAGGTGATCGGGATGGGCAAAAACGATCCGGCCCAGGGCACGCCGGTCGATATGGGAGTCGGGGCCGAGAATCACCGGGCCGAACAGGCGGACCACGTCGTCGCGGCAATCTTTTAAAACCCGGTGACCTAACGCGTCGACGTCGATTTCGGTAAAGCCGCGCTCCCGCAGCAGCCGGGTAACCTGATCCTTGCCGGCCGCGTACAGACCGGTAACGCCGATCACCATGTCCGTTCCTTTCTCGGCCGTCAGGCTGTTAGTGGATGTCCCCCCAGCTGGGGCCGGAATCGACGTTCACCCGCAGCGGTACCGACAGGGGGAGAGCGGTTTCCATGACCCGGCGGAGGCCGGAAATCAGTTTTTCCTGCTCCCGTTCGTCCGCTTCCAGGATGAGTTCGTCGTGGACCTGAAGCAGGAGCCGGGAGCGAGGGAAAGAGTCATGCAGCAGGACGGCGATGCCGCACATGGCCGTTTTAACAATGTCCGACGCGCTTCCCTGGATGACCGTGTTGAAGGCCGCGCGTTCGGCCGCGGCGTGTTCCGTCTTGTTGGCGGATCCCAATCCCGGCACTCTGCGTCGCCGCCCCAGGAGGGTGGATACATACAGGTCCTTCTCCGCTTGCGCGATCGTCTCTTCCCTGAAGGAGCGTACGCCCCCGTAGCGTTCGAAATAGGCGTTGATGAAATCGGCCGCTTCCCGGTGGCTGATCTTAAAATCGCGGGCCAGGCGGAAGGGGGACATGCCGTAGATGACCCCGAAATTGATGGTCTTGCCCATGCGCCGCTCGTCCGGGGTGACCGCGTCCACGGTCCGGTTGAAGATAAGCGCGGCGGTCAGGGCGTGTACATCGGTCTTGTCGGCGAAAGCCTGAACCAGGAGCGGGTCGGCCGAAAGGTGCGCCAGCACGGCCAGTTCGATCTGGGAGTAGTCCGCGCTGACAAAGACCGATCCGGCGGCAGGAACAAAGGCGCGGCGGATGAGCCGGCCCGTGTCCTCGCGCACCGGGATGTTCTGCAGATTGGGATCCTTGCTGGAGAGGCGGCCGGTGGCCGTACCGGTCTGGAGATACTGGGTATGGATGCGGCCGGTCCGTTCGTTGATCAGGGCGGGCAGCGTGTCGGCGTAGGTATTCTTCAGCTTGGAGAGCGAGCGGTGACGCACCATCAGGGCGGCCAGGTCGTCCTCCTGGGCCAGTTGTTCCAGCACCTGGTTGTCCGTGGAAAAGCCGGTTTTGGTCTTTTTGACCGGGGTCAACTTACGGTCCCCGAAGAGAATCTCCTGAAGCTGTTTGGGCGAATTGATATTGAATTCCCGGCCGGCCAGGCCGAAAATCTCTTTTTGCAGATCTTCCAACCCGCGCTGCAGTTCGAGGCTTAAGGAGGTCAATTGCCGGGGCAATACGCGGATACCCGCCAGTTCCATGTCGGCCAGAATGCGCACCACCGGCATTTCCACCTTACCGAACAGCTTGTCCAGCCCGCTTTCCTCAAGCAGGGGCTCGAAACGCCGGTAGAGCCGGAAGGCGATGTCGGCGTCCTCGGCCGCGTAGTCGGCGGCCCGATCCAGGGGCGTCTGGGAGAGATTTTCGGTTTTCGGATCGTTTACCACCTCGGTGTAGCGGATGGTTTTGTAGGACAGGTATTTTTCAGCCAGGGCATCCAGGCTGAAGGCGGCCGGACCCGCGTCGCTTTCCAGAAGCCAGGCCGCGATCATGGTGTCCCACAAGCGGTTGCCAACGTCGATACCCTGCCGCTTCAGGATTTTGTAGTCGAATTTGATGTTCTGACCCACCAGGAGGAGGTCCGGATCTTCCAAGAGCGGTTTGAGCGCGGCCACCGTGGTTGCCAGGGACAGGCAGGCCGTGTCCGGCGCCCGGACGGGAATGTAGACGCCGTGCCCCCCGGCCAGGGAAAGAGAGAATCCCACGGGCGCGGCGGAGAGTTCGTCCAGGCCGTCGGTCTCGCTGTCGAACGCGAATACGCCCGCCTCCCGGGCCCGGACCACCATAGCCTTTAATGCTTTTTCATCCGTAATCGCCTGGTAGGTTCCGGGGCGGGCCGTTTCCAGGACTACGGGAGGCGGGGTGGGGGCGGCCGGGGACACGGT
>CAYQRT010000087.1:3320-10628 GCA_964419695.1 uncultured Spirochaetaceae bacterium
GCGGCGGCGGAACCCGGAGCCGCGGCTTCTGTCAGCTCCCGGGCGATGGATCTGATACCTTCCCGGAGGAAGAGAGGAACGGCCTTTTCCGCATTCAGAGGCTTGAGTACCAAGGCGTCCCCGGGAGCGTCCAGGGCCACGTCGTCGGGGAGTTGGGCCAGTCGGCGGCTTAAGGCGGCGTTTTCCCGGCCGGCCTCCAGTTTCTTGCGCTGGGATTCGGGGATCTCCTCCAGATGGTCAAAGATGTTATCCAGGGTTTTGTATTCGCCCAGAAGCTTGACCGCGGTTTTGGGGCCGATGCCGGCCACGCCGGGGATGTTGTCCGAGGAGTCTCCGATCAGGGCCAGGTAGTCCACCACCTGTTCCGGATACACGCCCAGGTGGGCGAAGACGTCCTGCCGGCCCCATTCCTCCAGGCCGCTTTCCCCCTTGCGCTGGCGGAGGACGGTGACGCCCTCGGCCACGGTCTGCAGGAGGTCCTTGTCTTTGGAAACGATGTAGCAGTGGATTTTCTCCCGGCGGAAGCGGGCGGCCAGCGTGGCCAGCAGGTCGTCGGCCTCGTAGCCCTCCTTGCGGAAGAAGGGAATGCCCAGGGCGGATAATATTTCTTCGATCACGGCGATCTGGTCGTAGAGTTCCTGGGGCGCGGCTTCCCGGTGGGCCTTGTACTGCTCGTAGAGTTCGTGGCGGTGGGTTTTGGTCTTGGAGTCCATGATCACGGCGCAGGCTTGCGGTCGCCGCTCGCGCAGCAATTCGAGCAGGGTCCGGAAGAAGCCGAACACGGCCTGGGTGTTCTTGCCCTGCGGATTGGTGAGGGGCCGGTTGATGAAGGCGAAATAGGACTGGTAGATGAGTCCGTAGCCGTCGATCAGGTAGATGTCTCTGGTCATGAATACACGTCTATATATGTGGGATCGTCGTGGTCGGGCGTTTTTCCGCCCCCCAGGGCGCGGAGGCGTTCCTGGAGGGCGGTCAATTCCGAGGTCACTGCCTGCATTTTGACCCGCAGACGCTCCTGCGTCAAGGTGTTGGCGGCCAGGGCCTCCCGGCGCAGTGATTCGAGGCTTTGGCGTTCTTCCCGGAGCCGGACGGTCCGGGACGGTTCCGGCGTCGGGCGGCCTGCCAGACGGAGGAGGGTCGCGCTGGTGGAAACGATGCTTTCCCGGCAGGCTGTTTCGTGTTCCTGGTAGCGTTCCAGTTTTTCGTCATCGCCCTTCTCTATGGCGGCGTTCTGATGACGGAGAATGTCCAGGTAGTGACGCAGATTCTTTTTTTGCCGTGCGATGAGCTCCATGACCTGGACGAAGAGATCCGGTGATGAGTCCTGAGGGGTGGAGGGGGAAGGCATGGGGGACCTCGCTTGTGAGCGGGCGGAGCTTTCAGCCGGCGATATTGACGCTGCCGGTCTGGGCGTTGAGCCCTTCGGGCTGGACCGTTTGGGCGGCGGTCTGCCAGGCGGAGCGGAGTTGGGAAAGCAGGTTCTTCACCTCATTGAGGATGGTGATGTCCTTCTGGATGTTGGATTCGATCAGGCGCCGGTTCATGTAAAGGTAGAGGCCGAAGAGGTTTTTGGCGATTTGGCCTCCCTTGTCGAAGTCGAGGGACACCATGAGTTCGGTGACGATGTCCTGGGCCTTGATGATGTAATTGCTCGCTTTTTCGAATCCCGTGTGCTTCTTGTCCAGGTGCGAGAGCGCCAGGTTGATGAATTTTATGGCGCCGTCGTAAAGCATCACAATCAATTTGCCGGGGGTGGCGGTTTTGATCTGCGTTTCTTTATATGAATCAGCTGGATCCATGGATTTCACGGGTAGGCCTCCTTGCGGGAGAGCTTGTAAAAAAGCTTATATTCCCTCATCACTTTATCGACGCTTCCGCCCATATTCTTGAGCCGTTGACCTACTAAATCTAATCAAATATCGCGGATTTGCAAGGGGGAAACTAAAAAATATTGCCGCCCTGCGGGAAAAAATCGTAGCAGGCGTTCTGCCGGGCCAGGCCGGCCAATTCCAGTTGGCGGATTCGTTTCCGGAATTGGGCCGAATTGTCGCCGTAATGCATGAGAAAGGTCTTTTTTCGCACGGAAGCGGGCAACGTGCCGATTTCCTCCAGGGACGAGTGCACGCCGCCCGTAAAAAATTGGCAGTCGTGAAAGATCGCCTCCGGGGCGCAGGCGGCCTCGCAGGCGGCGATCAGGTCGGGATCGAACTGCGTATCGCTGGAAAAAACCACCTGGTCGTCGATGATCACGCCCTGGCTGAAAAAGGCGTCCCGCCAGGAGGAAGCCGAATCGGGGATGTGCCGGGTGCGGAAAAGCGTGAGGGAGATGGACCCGCAGGAAGCGCGCCAGGCCTGGCGGTCGAGGGCGTCTGCCGGCGTCGGGTAGACCGGTTCGAACACATCCTCGAACTCAAGCGGGCGGCCGTCCACCATTTCGCCGAAGGCGATGCCTCCCTTGAGGGACATCTCCCAGAGGAGGCGTTGGTATTCCTCCGTAATGATCATGGCCGGTTTCCGTTTGGCAAAATAGCGGCCCATGAGCGCCGCCTCCTCCAGCCCGCCGATGTGGTCGGCGTGGGAATGGGTGATGAGGAAGGTGCGGACGGCCGTGATGGGCAGACCGAGTTCATGGAACGCCTGCGGGCATTTGGTGCCGCAGTCGATGAGTAGATGGTCCCGGCCCTTGATCACCAGGACGTTGGTCTGGTTGTGCGTTTTGGCGAAGGCGCTGCCCACGCCCACGAAAAAAAGCCGCAAGCGCCCGTCGGTGGTGAGGGGTAATGGCTTGGATGTTCGTTTCCACATGTGTATTTTCATATTTATTCCAACGTATATATACTACCTATTCTATATGAAGTGACCACCAAAATACAAAAAAATCGTCGCGGGGTAATGAATTTGTTCCGTCACCTCCCCGCCACCTCTTGGATGGATAAGGGGAGGTTTAAAGTGTGTGAAGTCACCGGATCAGCAGTCTGAGAAGCGCGCTTTGGATGGCCTGGTCGCGTTGGTCGTTTTTTTCCAGGGAGAGACGGGCGGCGTGATAGGGGCTGCCCAGATAGTAGCGTAAAAAGAAGAACCAACCGACGGCCAGGGCGTCCGGCCAATCGCCGGCCGCGGCGGCCAGGACCATGAGCGTGCCGGCTCCGCCCGCCACCGCCAGGGAATTGAATCCCTGGGGCACAGCGCCGGAGTATACTTGTCCCAACCCGGGAACCACCAGCGACAGGGCCCGGGCCGCCGAGGGATCGGGTTTCCACATGCGGCGGGCGAAAGCCAGGAGCTTGAGCGCCCGGATCTCGGTGGGCGGGGAATAGGTGTCTGATTCGGCGAAGTAGAGGCTGAGATGGGCATAGGCCGCCTCCCAGTCCCGGAGGTAGAGGGCCAGAATGCCCCGCAGGAAGCGGACCCGCAGGCGGTGCGGCGGGGCGAGGGGCAGGGACTCCAGGGCGGCCAGGTCCTTGTCCGCGGCCCGGTAGCGCCGTCCCGCCAAGAGAATTTCCAGCCGGAAGAAAATACGTTCCCGCCGTTCCGAGTCCGTAGACGCCGTACGGATGGCTTCATTGCCGTAACGGACGGCCTTGTTGAAATCACCGAGCTCGGCACAGCCGGCGGCGATGCGCGCGTAGAGAGCGCTGCGCGCGGTGGATCCGGGGCCTGAGTACACGGCGCGTAGATAGGCGGTGACGGCCTCATCGGCCAGTCCTTCCGCGGCCAGACGGTCGCCCTCGGTGAAGGGGTCGTCGGCGGACGCGGCCGACGCGGCCCCCGCCAGGCAGAGACAGATGAGGATAACCAGTTTAGGGGAGAATGGCCCGCACACCCGTTTGTATCCTTTGTCGAAGGGAATCCCTACGCCGCTCGTTGTACCGCTCCGCGGCCACGACCGAGCCGTAAATGTTGCCGGCGTAGAAGACGCCGCCCAGGGCCGCGTATATCCAGGCCGGCGCCGAGTCAACCCCGTCGTTTACAAAATGATAGGCCGCCATGCCCCCCAGGAATCCGCAGAGGAGGAGGGAGACCAGGCCGTCCCCCCAGTTTCCGGCGTACATCTTTCCGACGCCGGGCAGAAGGGCGGAGAAAATGCCCGCGGCCGGCCCGCTGCGTTCCTCCGGCCGGGAGGCTTCATCCGCCAGGTCGAGCAGCGCGGATACTTCATGTGCATAGGGCACGTCTGGATTCAGCAGATAGGTGGTGAGGAGCAACCCGGCGCCGTCCCAATCTTCGGAAAGCAGACTCCCCGCGCCGGTCAGAAGCAGGAAACGGGGGGGCAGGGCGCCGTTCGCCAACGTCAGCCGGTGGATTTGATCGAAGGCGGCCCGATATTCTCCCAGCTTGTAGGAGCAATAGGCGGCTTGGTAGTAGGCGTCTTCAAGGCGTGAACTGTGCGGGTACATTTCAATAATGCGTTCGAATACCAGCAGGGCTTTCCGGTACTCCCCGGACTTGGCGTAGCACGTGCCGATGGTGAACAGGAGGGCGTCCTGTTCCGCGGGCGGCGCGTCGAACAGCACACGGTAATATTCTCCGGCGGCCCGTTCGTATTCCTCCTGCATGAAGAGCCAGTCGGCGAAACCCTTCCCGGACGGCGGCGACGTTTGCGCCGCGAGAGTAACGGGAGCACCCAGCACCCCGGAGAGTATAGCGCACAGAATAATATTACGCTTCATACGTGTTCCGCTTCAGGGAGGGTCGACCAGCCGTTGCGTGCCCTCTTCCCGCGGGTAAAGCCGGGTCCCCAGGCCATTGCAGCGCTGGTAGCGGTCAGCGGCCTTGATCATGCCCACGACAAGCCCGTATTGTTCCACCGCCTGCCGGGCGTATTCGGAACAGGTGGGCGTGAAAGGGCAGGAGGGCGCGTCCATGGGAGAAATAAACGTCTGGTAAAGCCGTACCAGTGATTCTCCCGCCAGGGCGAGTTCGTTCGTATGCCGGGGAAACGGTGCTGCCTCAGGCGGGGGCGCGGCCGCGTCGGGGACGGGATTGTGACGGACAATGAACCGGAGCGAGGCTCTGTCGTCGCCGCGCAGAAGGGGCGCGCAGAGCACGAAACAGATTATAGGGAGAAGCACACGTCGTCGCATGGGTGTTCCTTACTGTCACTGTACCACAGGTCGGAGGGCTTTTCAATGAAGCGGGGTCCGGCGAGTTAGCGTTCCGTGAAGATGAACCGCTTGGAAGTCGGGGGGATAAACCGCAAACCGTAAATCCGGTTGCCGATAAAGGTGAGTTGTCCATGGGCGCCTTTGTCGAATCCGGCCAGGAACACTCCGGCCAGGTTGCCGTAGACGGTCGAGTCTTCCAGCGTGATGTCGAAGGGCTGTGACGCTTGGGTCTGGGTACGGAAATATCCCTGGAAGCCGGCGCCCGCATTATTTCGGATCAGGCAGTGACGCAGCCGACAGCCGCGCAACGGTTCGTCGGGGTGATTGGGTTCAAAATCGATCCCGGCCGCGGGCGCGGTTCCCGAAGTGCCGCTCATTTCCGTGTTTTCAATAAGCAGGTCGACCGCGGTGATCACGCTTACTCCCTGGCGATGGTGGTTCCTCAACACCAGGTCCACCAATACGATGGTGGTATTGGTGAGGCTGGTCCCGCCGCGGCCCAGGTACACGCCGTCTCCGCCGCTCGTCTCCGCGGTCAACCCCCGTACCGTGACTCTGGTGCCGCCGCAGATCTGGATGGTGTGCCGCCATTCGCCCTTCTCATACGGGGGCGCGGTGTAATCGGCTTTGCGCATGCGGATGACGGCGCCGTATCCGCTGATTATTACATCCTCGACGTCATTAATGTTGAGAAAGGCGCCGCTGCGGGGGCGGAAGGCGCCCGGTTTGGCCAGGAGCTCCACGCCCTCCTCCAGGATGAGGGTGGTACGGCTGCGCACCGCGAGCGCCCGGCTGATCCAGGGGCCGTCCATCTTGGGCACCAGTACCACGGCGGCGCCAGAGTCCAGGGCCGCCTGCAGGAAGACGGTGGAGTCGGCGGGATCAAATCCCCACCAGGCGGCGCTGACCGCCTTTTCCGCGATACGTATCCTGCGAACAGGTGGATCGAGGGAATGACGCATGTCCGTGGCGCCGAAAAGGCGTGTGATAAGCGCGCGCTGTTCTTCCAGGCCGTGATTCCGGTCGATTACCTCGGCCGGACCGGGCGGGGAAAGGCAGGCGGCCGCGGCCGCGCCTAGAAACAGCAGACATACGGTGTGATGAATCAGACGGAAAGCATTGGTCATATCGTTAAGGATAACGCAGTTCCCGGGCATGTCAAGAACGGCCGGCCGGACATGGGAGCGGGTACGGCGGAGGGGATTGACTTAAAAGTATACTAACGGTATACTAATATTATGAACAAGACGCTTCCAGCCTTAGAGGGCCGGCGTGAACGGCGGGCGGCCGGGTACCGGGACGGCATTCTCAAAGCCGGCGAGCGGTTGATCACGGCCAAGGGGTATGACGCGTTTTCCATGGATGAACTGGCCCGCGCGGTGCGGTGCACCAAGCGAACGATCTACGCCTACTTCCCCCACAAGCGAGATTTGTTCCTGGCCGTGGTCCGGCGGACGTTCTCCTCCATGAACGACTGGGTGGAGGCGCGCCTGGGCCGCGGCGCCCGGGCTTCGGGGCGGCGGCGGATCATGGATCTGGGCCAGGCGCTGCTGGAACATTACCGGATGAATCCGGGCGCGTTCGCCATAATCGCCGATTTTGAAAGTCGGGAGACCGATTTCACCCCGGGAGGGGAGGCGGAAGCCTGCTACCGGGAAGGTGAACGCCTGATGCTGCTCCTCAAGAAAAATCTGGAACGCGGTATTCGGGACGGAAGCGTACGCGCTTCGCTTCCGGTGACCGCCACGGCCGTCCTGTTGTGGTCGGTGTTCACCGGCATCATGGTCACGTTGTCCAGAAAAAAGACCTACCTGGAGCGCGGGCACGGCCTCAATCCGGCAACTCTTTTTGTTGAGGCGGAACGCCTGATCGGCCGGGCGTTGCAGCCGGAAACACATGCGGAAAGGAGACGAACATGATCATCAGAATGATCGCCGTCTGCCTCTTGATATTGGTATACGGCGCAGCCTGCGGCACCGACGGACCGGTGACATTGAAAACGCTGTCTCACCCGGGAGCGCGAACAGTGCGTATTGAAATCAATCCCGGCGCTGACTGGATTCACGTTACCCCGTACAATGCCACGCCCCAGTTCGCGGTCTGGCTGGAGGACCCGGACGGGAATTTCATGGACACGGTTTTCGTGACCGCCAAGTCCGCCCGGCAGGGCTGGGTGTTTGCGGACGACGACCGCAAGCCGGGG
>CAYQRT010000088.1:0-10622 GCA_964419695.1 uncultured Spirochaetaceae bacterium
CGAGGAACTCCTGGCGCAAAGCGGCCATTACGCCGAGCTGCTGCGCTCTCAGTATGCCGCGCAGTAAAAGAGCCGATCGGTTTGTCATTGCTTTTCCGCCCGTTTCATGGTATCTTCCTCTGCGGGTGCCCGTCCGGCGCCCCGGCAGCGGCGAGATACTCGTGCCGTACGACGTCACTCGTTCTTCATTTTCATTTTCGCCTCAACAAGGAGTCCGCCATGAAGCCTTTTAACAAAGGAAAGAAATTCGGTAAAAAAACCGGCATAAGGAAGCCGAAAAAAGAATTCAAACGCCCCTATCCCGGACCCGGCGGCGGCTTTGAGAAGCCGTACGGCAACCCCGCTTTCAGCGGTGCCAAAGGACGGGGCGCGGGGCCCGGCCTGTATACTGCAGTCTGCGCCGAGTGCGGCGAACCGTGTGAAGTTCCCTTCAAGCCGACCGGCAACCGGCCGGTGCTCTGCCGGCGTTGTTTCCGCCAAAGCGAAGACGGGGAAGCGGACGGCCGGTTCACCAAACGCCCGTCCGGCAGGAAATCCCGCGAACGAGGCGGGGAACGGCACGGCGCGCCCGATGTAACCGGACAGCTGGCCGACATCAACCGCAAACTCAATCTGATCATGGAAGCGCTGGATATCGATTAACAGGCGCACACTTTTCTTCTCTTGAACACATTGCCCGCTTCAGTATAGGCTGCCGTCATGAAAAATATCCCTGTCACGTCCGGACCCTGCGACATTTCTCCCGGAGAAGCGGGATTTCATCCGCCGGTCCTGGAAAAGCTCAATGGTGTTTTCAAGCGCCTGATAGACGAAGAAAAACTCCAATGCGCCGGGTATCTGCTGGCCCGGCGCGGCAAGATCTTCGCCCACGCCGCCCTGGGACGCCTGCTGCCGGACGCCGCGTCCCCGCCCTACCAACCGGATTCCCTCCGGATGATAGCCTCCTCCACCAAGGTGTTTACCGCCGTGGGCCTCATGCAGCTGGCCGAACGGGGACTCCTCACCATCGAGCAACCGGCCGCTGATTTTATCAAGGAATTCGACACGGACCTGCACCGGGGCATAAAACTCAGCCACCTCCTGACCCACACCTCCGGTCTGGCCCCGGATCCCGGATTCTCGCTGGAACCCTATCCGGTCGTCAAATACGATTTTAAGGACATGGACGAATTCCTCTCCTTCGCCCTGCGGGGGCCGCTCCATTCAGAACCCGGCGCGCGCTGGGCCTACTGCACCAACGGTTTTGTGATCCTGGGAGAGGTGATCGCGCGGGCTTCCGGCATGCCCTATGAAACATACATACAAAAGAATATTCTCGAACCCCTGGGGCTGAACGATACGCACTATAACGTGCCGCCCGGGAAGAGGAACCGGGTCTGCTTCACCGAGCCGCCCGCTCCCGGATTCTGGGAACGCCCCGACCTTTTGGCCGCGGGCGGCGGGTTGTATTCCACGCTGCGCGATCTCCACCGCTTCGGCCAGATGATGCTTGACAGCGGCACCCTGGGCGGCGTACGTATTCTCAGCCGCAAATCGGTGGAGGCAATGACCACCAACCGGCTGCACCGGGTGCCGGCCGACGCCTGGGACACGCGCCAGGACGCCAAACTCCACGGGTGGGGCTGGTCTCTTGAATACCGGAGTACCGTCACCCCGGGCACCTACGGCCATGAAGGCTCCGGCCGGGTCAACCTGGTCATCGATCCGGCCGAGAGGTTGGTGGCCGTGTATTTCGTCCCCACCGCGGTTCCCTGGGTGCCGGAATCACTCTTGGGACCCCTGGCCATCATCTGGTCGGGACTGGAATAGGGGGCGCCATGTTTATCGAAGGCAAAACCGACATCACGCCCAGGGAAGGCGACTACAATCCTCGGGTTCTGGAAACCCTTGACCAATACTTTCTGGAACTCAATAAGAAGAAAAGAATCCAGGCGGCCGGGTACCTTATGGCGCGCCACGGAAAAATATTCGCCCACAAGACCACGGGGCGCTTGCGCTATGATCAACCTGACAGCCGCTACCGGCCCGACTCCCTGCGCAAGCTGGCCTCCATCACCAAGATGTACGCGGCCGTGGCCGTCATGCAGCTGGTGGAAGACGGCGTTCTCTATCTGGAACAACCGGCGGCCGATTTTATTAGGGATTTCGACACGCCGCTCCACAAGGGTATCACCCTGCTGCATCTCCTGACTCATTCGTCCGGCCTGCGCGCCGACGCCGGATACTTCCTTGAGCCCTATCCGGAACGGCGGGATGTGAAGAGCACGGAAGACCTCATCCGCTTCGCCCTGGAAGGGCCGCTCAAGTCGCGGCCCGGCACGGCCTGGTCCTACAGTACCCTGGGATTTGTGGTGCTAGCGGAGATCGTCAGGCGGGCCAGCGGGATGAGCTTCGAAGCCTACGTGGAAAAACGCATTCTCGCGCCGCTCGGCATGAACGACACGCATTTCACCGTCCCCGCTGAAAAACTCGACCGGGTCTGCCTCACCGGCGAGCCGGAACAACGCCACCTTGACCTGTGGCAGGCGGAGGGCAACCTGTTCAAGGGAGGAACGGGCCTCTTCTCCACCCTGTACGACCAGTTTATTTTCGCTCAAATGTTTCTCAATAAAGGAACGATGAACGGGGCCCGCGTCCTGGGCCGGAAAACCGTGGAGGCCATGACCAGGAACCGCCTGGAAGAGAGCGCGACCGCTTTCTGTTGGGGGCTCAAGGCGGAATCCATGGAGTACGGCGCCGGGGTGAGCATTTCCATTAACGGCATCATGAGCCCGCACGTGATCAACCATGAAGGCTACGGCCGTTCCGCCCTGTTCGCCGACACGGCCGAAGAGTTTGTCTGTATGTTCAGCGTGCCCACGGCCCTTCACTGGGCCCCCGAGATCATCGAGAACCCCCGCTACATTATCTGGTCCGGACTGGAATAAGCGGCCGCCTTGCCAAGCCGATGTGAAACGTGTACGCTAAGACTCTTCCGGAAGACGTGAAGTCTTCCGGAAGAGTCTTTAAGCAATTAAATAGCCCGCCCGTCTTTATAGACGGACGGGCTACGCAATTGCGAATTCAGAGGAAGGCAAAGACAAACTCTCAGTAGAGTTTGTCTTTGCCATAATACAATGGCGCGAGTTCAGAATACAAACGACCAATGCTTTACCGTGACGCAGATCACCGGACTCATCAAGGGCCTGCTGGATTCCGAGTTTCCGGACGTCCGGGTGGAGGGCGAGATCTCCAACTGGAAGGTGTATCCGTCCGGCCACTGCTACTTCAGCCTCAAGGACCAGGACGCGGTAATCCAGGCGGTCATGTTCAAGAACCGGGCCGCGGGATTGCAGTTCACGCCCGCGGACGGGGCCAAAGTCAAAGCCCGCGGCAACATCTCCGTCTACGCCAAGCGCGGCAACTACCAGCTGATCTGCGAGGAACTGGCTAAATCGGGCGAGGGCGAAATCCTGGCCCTGCTCGAGGAACGCAAGCGGCGCCTGGCCGCGGAGGGCCTCTTCGATCCCGCCCGCAAAAAACCCCTGCCCCTCCTGCCCCGGCGCGTGGCGGTCATCACCTCTCCCGCGGGCGCGGCCCTCAGGGATATTTTGCAGGTGCTGGCCCGGCGCCACTCCGGCGTCAATGTGGTCATCCTGCCTTCGCTCGTGCAGGGTGCGGACGCGGCGCCCCTCCTGGCCGCGCAGGTGGAGACCGCCAATCATTTCAACATGGCGGACGCCATCATCATCGGCCGGGGCGGCGGTTCGCTGGAAGACCTCCTCCCCTTCTCCGAAGAGATCGTGGTGCGGGCCGTGGCCGCGTCAGAGATTCCGGTGATCAGCGCCGTGGGCCACGAGATCGACTTCGCTCTCACCGACTTCGCCGCGGACCTGCGCGCGCCCACCCCTTCCGCGGCCGCGGAACTGGTGTCGGCCTCGCGCGAGGAACTGGCCCGGCGCATCGCCGAGACCCGTGACACGCTCATCTGGACCGTCAAGCAGCGCCTGGATCGCGCGCGCGTCACCCTGGAACGGTTCCAGCCGGAGCGCTTTGAGCGCGACTACCGCGCCTTTCTGCAGCCCGTGCTCCAGCGCGTGGACGACGCCAAGGAACTGGCGCTCGTGGCCATGCGCGACCGCCTGCAGGACTTCCGCCATCGCTTTGAAGTGGCGCGCAGCACCCTGCAGGCGAGCTCCCCCCGGGAAATACTGAAACGCGGCTTTGCCGTGGTGTGCGACAAAAAAACCGGCCGGACGATCACTTCCGCCCAGGCGACCGCCGCCGGGAAACTGCTTCGCGTCATCCTGCACAAGGGGACGCTGGAAACCGAAGTAAAGGAGACCGACCCGCATGGCAGCATTTGAGGAAAAACTGGAACGCCTGGAAGAGATCGGGGAGACGATCAGGGAGGGCGATCTGCCGCTGGAGAAGAGCATCGAGCTCTTCGAGGAGGGCATCAAAACCGCCAAGGCCCTGGAGAAGGAACTGGCCAAGATCGAACGCCGGGTGGAGATCATGGTCAACCAGCCCCAGGCTCCGGGCGAGACGCCCCAGATGGAGCTCTTCGGTGAGGACGGGAACCGAGAAGCCTAGCCGGCTGCGGCAAAACCACCTCCGGGTTCCCCCCGCCATGTGTATCTATCCGGGCGGTATCTCACGTGTCTCATAGATGAAACGGCTGAATTCCGCGCTGCCGCCCGTGAGCCGCGTTGCGTACAGAAAAAGACCGAACCGGCAGCCGGTGAAATGGTCCAGTCCGAAATACAGCCTGTGGGTGATTCCGATTTTTTTCCACCCTGCGGCGGTTTGATGAAAAAACTCAGCCGTGTCTTTCATATCCCTGTAGCGAATCACCACCCTCACCACCGCATGGGGACCGGCCAGGCGGACGCGTGCGTACTCCACGCCGGGACGGCGGTCGCAGGTCTTCCCCATGGCCCGGTCGGGCCGGCCCGGCCGCCCTTTCATCACAAGCCAATACCCCCGCCGGTCCCGGGTGACGGCGATCATACCGTACCGCCCCTGCAGCGCGCAGAGGCCGGCGTAGTCGCCGTCACGCAGCATACTGCAGTCCACTTCCACTGAAGCCCGGCAATAGGGAAACACGGTGCGCTGGGTAAGCATGTTCCGGCACCGGGTCGGGTTGGGACTCAGTTTTCCCGAAGTAATGCGCAGCACCCCGCGGGCGGGGTCGATGGACCAGAGGGCCGGATCCGGCGCATGGTTCCACTCCCAAACGGGGTTAAGGTCGAAGGCGCCCGTCCGGCCGGGAGCATACCGGAAATCATCGCTTGCATAATAGGGCGCGTACCGGTGGCCGGGCCGCGTACTCCGGGTTGCCACCCGCTCCGGCGCCCTGCCGCCCCGCCCCAGCACGGGGAAACCGTTTTCCCAGCGCAGCGGCACCAGCACGGGCATCCGTCCCGCCGCGCCCCGGTCCTGAAACAACACCGCGAACCAGTCACCATCCGGCGTGTCGACGATCCCGCCCTGGGCCACGCCCTGGTTGAAAAAACCCAGGTCATCGTCCAGTATGTCCCCGCCCCGGAACTCGCCGCGTAGGGAATCGGCCGCAAAGCACGCCTCCCGCCTTCTTTTTCCCCGGGGCCAATGGATGAGGAACAGGTAGTACCTGTCTTTGATCCGGTAGATGTGGGAGCCCTCGTAGCCGAGCATGATTGACCGGCTGTCCGCCACGATCTGCCGCTGCAGTCCCCCCTTTTTCGGCCCGGAGAGCTCGTCATCCAATTCGGTTATATAGATGTCCCTGTTTCCGGAGACGATGTATGCACGGTTGTCTTCGTCGAACAGCAGGGAACAATCATAGTAAAAGCCGCGGAGGACGCGCTTGCGCCAGGGGCCGGTGATGCGTGACGAGGAAAACAGGTAGCTCCGGCCCGTATCATTGGCGGAAAAGCAGACATAAAAGGTGCCCCGGTGGTGACGCAGTGACGGCGCCCACATGCCCTGACCGTAGATGGTGGCGTCACCCTCCAGCCGGCGCGCCGGCGTATCGGCCAACGCCTCATACACGTGGCCGATGATCTCCCAGGAAGCCAGGTCGAACGAGCGGAGTAGAACGGCCCCGGGCATGAAGTGCATGGTGGTGCTGACCATATAGTAGGTGTCATCCACACGGATCACGTCGGGATCGGGGAAATCGGCTTTCAGGACGGGATTGGTGCTCATCAGGGGTACGCCCGGTCACGCCGCCCGACGGGACGGCGGCCGCCATCCATGGTACCACACCCCGGCCGCCCGGGCAAGGCGCGCGCCTTGACATCCCCATCCCCTCCGCCTATCCTTGTGATCACACACCGGAAAGGGGTCACCATTGACTACACAAAGCGCCGGCCCGCTCCTGGCAAAAGTGAAACGCCTGGCGGAGCAGATCCGTTCCGTCTTTGTCGGCGGCGAGTCCGCGGTGGACTCACTGCTCATCGGCTTTCTCTCCGGCCTGCATGTGCTTATTGAAGACATACCGGGCGTGGGCAAAACCACGCTCGCCAAGACGCTGGCCGCCTCGGCGGCGCTGGATTACGCCCGGATTCAGTTCACCCCCGACCTCCTCCCCGGGGACGTGATCGGCATGACGGTCTACAGCCTGGAGAAACGGGAGTTTCTCTTCAAACCCGGCATGATCATGCACCAGTTCCTGCTGGCGGACGAAATAAACCGCGCCAGCGCCCGCACCCAGTCCGCGCTGCTCGAGGCCATGCAGGAGCACGCGGTCTCGGTGGACGGCGTCACCTATCCCCTGCCGGAACCCTTTTTCGTCATCGCCACCCAGAATCCCTCCGCTTTCACCGGCACCTTTCCCCTGCCCGAGGCGCAGGTGGACCGCTTCGGGGTCTCCTTCTCCCTGGGCTATCCGTCTGAAAGCGACGAGCATGACATCCTCCTCCGTTTCCAGAAAGATGCATTGATCCCGGCCCTCACGCCGGTCATCACCCCGGCGGACGTGAGCGAGGCGCGGCGGATCGTGCGGGAAATACACGTGGAGCCGGTCATCCGCCATTACGTGACCGCCCTGGCCCGCCACACCCGCACCAGTCCCCGGATCCGTCTGGGCATGAGTCCCCGCGCCTCCCTCCACCTGCTCCTGGCCGGTCAGACCGCCGCCTTCCTGGCCGGACGGGATTTCGTGGCGCCGGAAGACATTGCCCTGGCGGCGCCGGTGGTCATTCCCCACCGGCTCCAGTTGCGCTCCGAGGCGCGCCTGGAGAACCTGACGCCGGAGAAGATCACGGCCGAGATCCTCTCCGCGGTCAAGATGCCCGCCGGGTGGTGATGATGCGGCTGCGCGTCAACGCGAGCGCCCTGGGTGTCTGGGCTTTCGGACTCGTCATCCTGTACATGGCCGGCATCGCCCTGGCCGGAGCGCTCTTTTTCGCCTTTCTCTTCTATCTCTTCGTTCCCCTCCTCTCTTTCATTGTGCTCTGCCACACGTTCATCACCTTCCACTACCACGAGTCGTTCTCCACCGAGCATCCGGTAAAAAACCAGCCGGTCACCTATACCCTGCTTCTGGCCAACGACACGGTCCTGGCGCCCGCCGCGGTCGTCATCACCTTCCGCAGTCCGGGGGCGGCCGCCCGCATCGACCTGCCGCCGCTTGACATGGTGTTGAAGCGCCGCCAGTCCGTGAAAAAGACCTTCACCCTCACCTTCCCCTTCCGCGGGATATACGAGGTGGGCATGGAACGGATCGTCCTCTCCGACTATCTCCACTGGCTGTCCTACTCCCCGCCCGTGTGGTGGCGCACCTTCTATGTCTATCCCCGCGTTATTGAATTGTCCACGGTGTTTGCCGGCCTGCGGAACATGATCGAGTCCTCGGGTGCGGGCCGGGGCATCATCCAGGATTACTCGCTCTTTCGCGAACTCTCCGAATACCGGGAGGCCCGCGCGGTGAAGCACGTGGCCTGGAAGAAATACGCCGCCACGGGCAATCTTTTTTTGCGTGAGTATGAAACGAGTTCCTGGCCCGGAATAGAAATCTACCTTGACCTGAGGCGCGAGGGGGAACCCGACCACGGGGTCCTGGAGCGCGAGGACTGCTCGGTGGAAATTCTCACGGCCCTGGTCAATTATTTCCTGAAACGGTCGGTCCGGGTGAACGTCCACGCCGCCACCGGCCATGACCGCTACGAATTCTCGGGCAGGGAGCCGGATGAATTCGACCGCTTCTTCCGTTCCACCATCACCCTCACCTTCGCGGCGGCGCCCTCCCCGGCGGCGCTTTTCCGCGCGGACCTGGAGGAGCGCGGCCTCGCCTCGGGCACGGTGGTGTTCATCACCCACACCGCCGACCCGGAGATCCTCGAACTCTCCTCGGGAAGGCGCGCCCGCGACGTAACCTTCTTCACCGTCCTCAACCGCGTCAATGTTCCGCCCCGGGAGACGGCGGCGGAACGCGACCGCCTGGGGCGGGAGGCGCGCGACCAGGGATCCTTGATCTTCGTTGAATCGAGCGATGCCGTCCGGGAGAATCTGGAACGATGAAGCGCGGTCTGGCGGTGTTTTTCGCCCGGGCCGCGCTCGTGGTCCCGGCCTCGGTGGGATTGTCCTGGGGCGCGGCCCTGCTCCTCAATGCCACGGGGCCGATCCCCGGGGTGCTGGCGGCGGTGGCGGCGGCGGGAGTCCTTTTCTGCGTCCGCGCCCGCGCACCCCGCCCCATGGCTTTGGCCGTCACCGTGATCCTTCACGCCGCGTATTTTTTAGGCGCGTCCTTTCTGGTCATGTATATCATGGTCATCCCCTACGCCTATCACGTGGCCTGGCTGGGCCTGGTACGGGCCGGGCGTCCGGGGGGCGTCATCTCTTTCCTTTTCTTTTCCTGCGGCGCCTTTTTCACCTCCCTCTTTCTGGGCCTGGGCGTGAAGAGCCGGCTCATTAATTCGTTCGCCGCCGTGGCCTTTGTCATCACCTTTGAGGTACTCGTCATCTGGCAGACCCCCGCCGCCGTTCTGGCCTGGGTCGGGTGCGGATTGCTCCTGCTCCTGCTTCTCTCACTGCCCGTCCGGCGCCTCACGCCCCGGCCGCGGTTCCTCGGCCGCCGGCTGGTGCGGGGATTCCCCGTCCTTATCCTGGCGGGAATCGCGGCCGGACTGCTTTCCCTGGGTGCGCGGCCCGGGCAGGGCATCTTCGAAACCCGCAGCCTGGATCCCGCGGTCAAGCGCGCCCTCATGGACGCCTTCCCCGATCTGCCGGTGTTTTCCTCCCTGGCCGGACAGGGATTTTCCTTTGACGAGGTGCGGTTGGGCGAAAAACCGCGCCTGGCCGATACGCCCCTCTTTCGGGTGACGAGTGAACGCGATAAAGTCATCCACCTGCGGACCGAAATTTACGACACCTACGCCGCCAACACCTGGAGTCAAATCCTCATCTCCCTGGGGCTGACCGGGGACACCACCGGCGGCGTGCTCAATGCCCCCGCCGCCGATCCTTATCCGGTGACGGTCACCGTGCTCTTCGATTACCTGCCCCTCCTGCCCCACCGGCTCTCCACGAGTTCCATCCGCCTGCCGGGCCAACCCCGTTCCCTGATCAAATCCGGCAGTCTGGAAACGGGTTTCACCCTCACCCTGCCCCTGCTTAAAAACGATACAATCGTGCTGGCCGCGGGGCGGCGCCCCGCCGACGGGGAGATCGGCCGCCTCCGCGACCGTATCGAACGCGCCACCGGCATACCCATCGTGTCGCAGGCGCGCGCGCCCACCGCCGCCCAAACCTCGCTGCTTGAAACGTACCTCCATGTTCCGGCCTCAATATCCGAACGCACCCGGACTCTGGCCGGGGAACTGGGCCGCGGCCGCGACCGGCCCTGGCTGGTACTGGCGGAAATCTACCGCTACCTGAGCACGCATTGCGCGTACAGTCTCAAGACCCAGGCGCCGCCGCCGGACGTCGATCTGGTGGATGATTTTCTTTTCACCACGCGCAAGGGACACGCCGCGCATTTTGCGACCGCCTTCATCGTCCTGGCCCGCCTCAACGGCATTCCGGCCCGTTTCGTCAAAGGATTCATCGTCCTGGTCCCGCGCTACGGCGCTACGGTAGAAGTGAAGGGCCTGAACGCTCACGCCTGGCCCGAAGTCTGGTTCCCCGAACTGGGCTGGACCACCCTGGAAGCCACGCCGGCCCTGAACCTCTTCCGGAAATACGGGCCCGGGTACTATACCGAATTCAATCCCGATGAGGACGAACTCACCGGCCGGCAATTGGCCGCGGTCATGGGTGGGAACATCCCGCCGCCGGAGAAAAAACGCCCGGACGTCTGGACCGTTCTGGCCCCGTTGCTCCCGCCCGCCGGGGCGGCGGCCGGGGCCGCGGTTCTGGTTTTTCTGGCGGTGTGGGGGCTGCGGCGCCGGAGTCCCCGGCGCCGCTTCTACCGGGGAGCCGCAGGGCGCATCAGCCGGTCGCTGGAGGCGCTCGCCGCGTTCGGCCTGCGTCAGGCCATTCCCACGCCCGAACAGATCGGCTGGCTGGCCTGGGGACAACGATTCAAACGGTTGGACCGGGCCCGTCCGGGTCGGGTCGACGTGGTGGTCACCCAGATCCAGCGCATCTATTTCGGGGGACGTACACCGGGTCCGAGGCGGGTGCATTTCCTGCGCCGGGCCTGCCGGCGGCTGACC
>CAYQRT010000089.1:0-10620 GCA_964419695.1 uncultured Spirochaetaceae bacterium
CCCAGGAGCAGGGGGGGGAACGACGGTTCAGTCGGTCCCGCCGACACCGGCGCGATTTCCAGCGCCGGCCCCCAGAACCACGCCGGGACGGTCCGGCCTGTCCCCTGTGCGAGCGGCCCATCCAGGAGATGACCAGCGCCATCACCCATACGGAATCGGGCCAGCCGGCCCATTTCGACTGCATTATGAAGCAGTTGGAAGCCCAGGAGGGCTTGGCTTCCAATGAGCGGATCTGTTATCTGGGCAAGGGGAGCTTCGGGGTTCTGCGTTTCCAGAAAAATAGCGGCACCATCCCCTTTATCATCCGGAAGAGAATCCAGTATGAAAGTCTGGAAGAAGCGCCGGAGTGGCGCAAGGAAATGGATAAGTTCAGCCACGTCCGCGACCGGGAATGGCAGCAACAGCAGCAGCGACGGCAGGCGCCGGGATCCAGGCGGCATCAATCTGAAAGAGACTTCCCCGGCAACTGACTGATATGATACGGCCGGAGCCGGGTACTCCCGACCGGCCCTCCGTCATGTATTCCTTTACCTGTCAGCGATATTTTTTTCGGGACGGCCGGTCCGCTTACTTGGAATGCGTCCGTAATTCACGCAGCACCTGCAGGGCCTTTTCCTTGACGGCCCGGTTGTAGTTGCCCTGGGTGATGCGGACCAAGACCTTCAGGGAGCGGGCGTCAGAGATGCCGTTGTTGGCTTTGGAAATCTTTTCCAGGGCTACGGCCCCTGAATAGGCGAAATTATCATTGGGCGCGATCATGTCCTGAATTTCCAGGGCCTTGGCGATGGCGCGGACGGGTTCGTTGTTTTCATTAAGCCCGATTACCCCCAGTGAGTAGGCGGCGTGGGCCTTGACGATCGGATCGTCGTCATTGCGCAGGACACCGGAGAGCACCTTGACGGCCTGTTTTTTGCCTTCCTCCGATTTGACGGAAGACAGCACCCGGCAGGCTTCCCGTCTGACGTCGGGGTAATAATTGATGAGTCGTCCCTTTTCACGGATGAGCACCGTGGTTCCCTGGGAGGTCAGATCACGGAGGATGACCGAGATCTTCTGCTCGTCCTCGCTGCTCATGCCCTCGTCCAGAAGTTCGTTGATCTGACTGATGGCCAACAGCTTGGTTTCCCGATCGTCGGACCGGGCCGCCTCATAGGCGATTTGCAGGCCGGGATTGGACAGGTAGAGTTCTTCGATCGACGCCTCTTTCGGAGGTTTCTCCCCGGCCGCCTGGGCGAAGGCCGTTGAGGGCAGGAGCCCCGCCAGAATGATCACCAGAATGACAATACCCGCTCTTTTCATGATCGTCTCCCCCGCGTTTTCCGTGGTGCGTTTTCTTTATCTTCCCAAGGGGAAGTTGGTTCGCCGCTTCCGGCGAAGATCCCTCGCCGCTTCCGGCGAATACCGTTCGCCCGGGCCTAAAGGCCCGCGGTCTGGCTTAAATTTCGGCGTCCCTTCAAGTATACGTTACCAGACCCCTATTTTCCATATATTATTTTCGTCTTTTTCCAGATAATAGACCACATATGACTTGCCGTCGATGATCGCTATGGCCTTGACCCGGTTTTTTGCCGTAAAATCCAATTTATCCAGCTTCGTCTCCACCCGGGAAGGAATGAACACGAAATTAAAAAAATCTTCAAGCGAGCGCAGTACGATGCGCCGGTCCTTGAGATTGGGTTTCTGGGAAAGTTCATGCAGGCGCATCGGGTCGGAGTGTGCGGATAAATATCCGGCCGTGCAGTGCGCCTTCCAGGCTTTAAAATCCCTGCCGGCGATGATGGCGTCCATCTCCTTGAGAAAATGAAGCACCTCGCCGAAGGTTTGATTGTATAATTCCCTGCTCACGGTGATGGCCGCCCCGCCATTGCCGGACGGCGGTGCGGTTGGACAGGAAAAGAGAGCGGGAATCAGGCCCAGACACGCTGACAAGAGCCCTGCCTTCACTTTCATTACGCTAAAAGTGTATAGTGTTCTGGTGCTTTTGTCAAAAACAATTTTCTGACAGGCTGTTGCAAAGATTCCACTTTTTCAACAGTCTGCAAAAGCCGGGACCGGGATGCGGACGGGAAGACGCGGCCGTTTTTTTTACCGAAGCCGGGGGCGTCGCGCATTGACCCCGGCTGGTTCCTAGGATATGATGGTCAGCCAGTATGAAACGAGTGGTGCTACCGGGGACGTTTGATCCCCCCAATCTGGGACATATCGATGTTATATCGCGGGCCTCGCAGATTTTTGATAAAATCGAGCTGGTAATTGCCGTCAATCCGGAGAAGAAATGCATGTTTTCTCCGGAGGAACGGCTGGCCATGCTCACCGAGCTGGTGAAGGGGTTTACCAACGTCACCGTGCACGTGTGGCGGGGGTTGGTGGTGGATTTCGCCCGCCAGGTCGGGGCCCGCATCATCCTGCGCGGCGTGAGGGCCCTCATCGACTTCAATTACGAATTCGAGCTTTCCCAGATGAACAAAGCCCTTAACGCCGACATCGAGACCATCCTGCTTCCGACCGATCAGAAGTATTTCGTCCTGCGCTCCTCCGGCATCAAGGAAGCCGCCCGTTTCGGGGGAGACATTTCGGCCATGGTACCGCCCCTGGTGGAAAAGGCCTTGAAATCGAAAATGAAGAGTTATTGACATTTTATGCGCAATTGGGTAGATTTTGGGACACTTGACGATGAGGCTCGGTAAAGCCTGATTGAAATATATATTCAATCCCATCGTACGGTAAGGCCTGAACGAGCGGCACCATTGCCGTTGGTAGGCGGTTCAACCGTTCCAAAACAACAGTAAGGAAGAGGAACATGGCAGTACCCAAATATAGACCATCAAAAGCGAGGACGCGGCGGAGACGGGCCCAGAACATGAAGATGTCGACCCCGCCCCTGATCGAGTGCTCCAACTGCGGCAACCGGGTCCGCTTACACCACGTCTGCAACAAATGCGGTTTTTACCGGGGAAAACAAATCCTGAAGCCGGAAGAGCTGGCTTGAATATAACAATCATAGAACAAGGAGAACGCCATGGATAAAAATGAACTTTTCGGTAAAATGAAGAAACTCATCGCCGAACGCCTGGAAATCGACGAGGCCAAGATCACCGAGGCCGCGTCTTTCCGCGACGACCTCGGCGCAGACTCCCTCGACACGTATGAGCTCGTCTACGCGATCGAAGAGGAACTCGGCATCACCATCCCCGACGAAAAGGCCAATGATTTCAACACCGTGGGCGACGCCCTGGAATTCATCCATTCGGAATTGGCCAAGAAATAATTCCCCCTGGCAGGAATGAAGTATTACAGCGAATTTCAGTTGCCCCCGACCAACGGCGAACGGAAAAAGGAACTGAAATTATTCGAAAAGCTGATCGGAATCAGGTTCAGGAGTCTTGAACTCCTGAACCTTGCTTTTTCCCACCGGTCCTTCGCGCACGAATCCGATGGCCGGGTCGATTCCAACGAACGGCTGGAATTCCTGGGCGATTCGGTGCTGGGCCTGGTGGTGAGCGAGTACCTCTATCACGTGTTCGCGGACAAGGCCGAGGGAGACCTGGCCAAAATCAAGTCTTTTGTGGTGAGCGAGGACAGCCTGTCCATGCTTTCCCAGAAAATCCGGGTTGACAACTACATTCTCATCGGCAAAGGCGAAGAGTACTCCGGGGGCCGCAGCAAGAAGACCCTGCTGGCCGACGCGCTGGAGGCCATTATCGGAGCGTACTACGTCGACGCCGGCTACGAGGCCGCCCGGGAGTTCGTTCTGGGCCTGCTCATCCCGGAGATCAACAAGGTCATCCAGGACAAGCATAAGAAGGATTATAAAAGCCTGCTGCAGGAATACGTGCAGAAACGGTTCAAATCCTATCCGCGCTACATGGTGGTGGAGAAGATCGGTCCAGACCACGACCGGACGTTCGTGGTGGAAGTAATGATCCATAACAAGGGATACGGTAAGGGAGAAGGTAAAAACAAGAAGGAAGCCGAACAACAGGCGGCCGGGGTGGCATACACTTCGCTCACCGCCAGGGACCAGGGCAAGCCCGTCAAGAAGGAACCGGGGGCGCGTTCATCCCGTCCCCCCCGCCAACGCCGCTCCTGATCCCGTCAACCCAGTCGTTCCCGCACGAACCGGCGCGCCAGGGCCAAGAGGCGGCTGGGTTCGTTTAGAGCGGGATCGTCCAGCACGCTTTCCAGAAGAAACTCGAGAATGATTCCTATGTGTTCCCCTTCCGGAACGGCCAGTTCACTCATCAAGTCTTTTCCATTAATTGCCAAATCCTTGAGGGATAACGCCGTGTGTGAGTCGAATTCCCCCTGAATCCTTCGTTCCAATTCCACCAGGTAGGCGGCGTCCGTGCGCTTGCGGCACATGCCGTACTGGTCAGCGCGGCGGAGCGCTAAAAGATCGGCCGTGTTGTCCGGTCCGGCCCGGCGGATCAACCGGCGCACGGCCGCGTTGGTCCAGGTGTGATCGTAGTTGAACATATGACAGCGGACCAGGACGGCCACCTTGTCGATCAGGGCGGTGGGGTAGCGCAGCCGCGTCATGATCTCCCGCGCCAGGCGTTCGCTCTGGATTTCATGTCCGTGAAAGCGTATCTCGTTTTCCGCGGAACGTCCGGCGCACATGGGTTTGCCCGCGTCATGGAGGAGGGCGGCGATTCTGACCGCCGGATTGTCCCGGGGCGCGCCGTCGCAGGCGTACAGCGAATGTAAGAAGACGTCGAAGCAATGCAGACCGGGCTGCGCCACGCCGGCGCAGTCGTCCAGTTCGGGCAGGACACGGCGGAGGAGACCGATCTCGCGCATGATGAGAAACCCGGTGGAGGGCTCATCCGCGGACAGGATCTTGTTAAGTTCGTCCCGGATGCGTTCCCGGGAGATCCGGTCGATGAGAGGGCATAACTCCGTCATGGCCGCGCGCGTCTTGGGCTCAATGGAAAATGCCAGCTGGACGGAAAAACGCACGGCACGCAGGATGCGGAGGGCGTCTTCAGACAGGCGTTCCCTCGGGTCGCCCAGGGCACGGATGAGGCGGGCCGCCAGGTCGGCCCGGCCCCCGCAGGGGTCGTGCAGGCGATGGGTGGCCGGATCATAGGCCATGGCGTTGATAGTAAAATCCCGGCGCCGCAGATCCTCGTCCACGTCCGCGGTCCAGGCCACGGCGTCGGGACGGCGTCCGTCGGAGTAGCCGCTTTCGGTGCGGAAGGTGGTCACCTCATACTGGCGCCCCCCCTCCAGCACCGTGACCGTACCGTGCTTCAGACCGGTGGGAATGACGCGGCGGAACAGCTTCATCACCTCTTCCGGCGGCGCGTCCGTGGCCAGGTCGTAATCCTCCACCTTTTTACCCAAGACATAATCGCGTACGGCTCCGCCCACCAGGATACAATGGCGGCCGTGCCCGGTGAGCGTACGAGAAATTATTTTCAGTCCTTCCGGCAGGTGCATACGCATGGCGTATCGATGGTAAGACGGGGGGGCTTTCTTGTCAAGAAAACACATGATGATAAAAAAAGGCGCTCCCCGGAGGAGGGGGAAGCGCCCAGTAAAATAATTCAGAATCTATTTTAACAATTGGAGGATGTTTTGCGGCCGGGTGTTGGCCTGGGCCAGCATGGCGGTGGCGGACTGGACCAGCACCTGGTCCTTCACGTACTGCACCATTTCGAAAGCCATGTCCGCGTCCCGGATGCGCGATTCGGCGGCCTGGAGGTTTTCCGCTCCCGTCAGCAGGCCGAAGATGGTGTGGTCCAGCCTGTTCTGGTAGGCTCCCAGGTCGGCCCGCTGTTTGCTGACCCTCTTCAGGGCGATGTCGATCACCCCGATGGCCCGGTTGGCACCGTCGGGCGTGGCGATGGAGATAAAACTGGCGGAGTGAGCCTGCCCGTCCACCCCCTGGATCCCCAACCCCTGGGCCGTCATGGTGCCGATGTACACGCGTTCGCGCTGGTCCATGTTGGCGCCGATGTGGAACCACATGCTGGACGTGAAGGTATTCTCGCCTGTAAAACGGGCAAAGCGGCCGGTGAGGAAATTCATCCCATTGAACTGGGCGTGGGAGGCGATGCGGTTCACCTCGTCCACCAGCTGGGAGACTTCGACCTGGATCTGCATGCGGTCCTCGTCGGAGTAGACGCCGTTACTGGCTTGGACCGACAGTTCACGCAGGCGGTGCAGGATGTCCTGGCTTTCCTGGAGGTAGCCTTCCGCGGTTTGAATGAAGGAGATGCCGTCCTGGGCGTTTTTCTCGGCGCGCAAGAGGCCTCGGATCTGGGCGCGCATCTTTTCCGATACGGCCAGCCCGGACGCGTCGTCTCCGGCCCGGGTGATCCGGAGACCGGAAGAGAGTTTCTCCATGTCCTTGTCGGCTTGGGTTGAGTTGAATTTGACGTGCCTGAAAGCGAACAAGGCACTCATGTTGTGGTTGATGATCATACAATCCTCCTTGATTGTCTTAAAGAAACCGGACGTCCTTGTCCGGTGATGCCTGCTTAGAGTTTCGGAAGATAAAAAAAAGGCTTTACAACAATTTTAGAAAAAAAAAGAGACGGGGGAGGGGAATTACGTGAACCGGTAGTGTTTGCGCACCGGACGGGTGATCACCCAGACGCAGGAAAGCCCCTTGGCAAAGGTGACGAAGTCGCCGGGCCCCAGCGTATAGGTTTCTTCCGGGGTTTCAACCGCGATTTCTCCGTCCAAAATAAGGCATTCCTCGGTCTGGTCGTAATGCCAGTCGAAGCGGGAAACCTCCTTGGTCCAGATGGGCCAGGACGAAATGCCGCGGCGCTCGATTTCAGCGGCGTCGGGGCGGGTAACGGTGACAAGAGCCATGGCAGCCTCCCGTAAGGTGGATGGTGCTCGTATGATACCACACTTGACAAGCCGAATTCAATATTTTATGCTCATTCGATCATATACGCTCACCCGACATGATACGGAAATTCCGGAAAGGACGACTAATGAAGATGAAACGCTATGACGGTAAAACTGTTTTCATCACCGGCGCCAGTCAGGGAATCGGTTTGAGTCTGGCCCGTTCCTTCGCCGGCGCGGGCTCCCATGTGGTCCTCTTTTCGCGATCCGAGGCCAAATTGAAGAATGCTGTGGCCGAACTGGACCGGGTCAAAAAGTCGTCGTCCCAGAAATTCGGATATTTCCCCCTGGACGTGTCCGTGGAGACCGCGGTCAACGCGACCCTGGAAAAAGCGGTGCGGGAATACGGCATCCCGGAGGTTTTTATCAATAACGCGGGACGCGCGGAACCCAATTATTTCGAGAAGATCCCCTCCCGGCAGCTGGAAGAGATCATGCGGGTCAATTTCTACAGTATCTGGTACACCCTGGCCTTTATACTTCCCAAAATGCGGGATAACGGCGGCGGCTATGTGGTCAATACCTCATCCATGTCCGGATTCATGGGCGTCTTCGGGTACGCCGATTACACCGCCTCCAAGTTCGCCATCATCGGATTGACCGAGGTGCTGCGCAGCGAATATCTGGACCGGAACATCACGTTCTCGGTGCTCTGTCCTTCGGATATCGACACCCCGGGTTTCAAGGCGGAAAACGAACACAAGCCGCCCGAGACCATGGCCGCCACGGGTAACGCCAAGCCTATGCAGCCGGACGAGGTGGCCCGGGCCTGCCTCAAGGGTATGCGCCGGGGAAAGTTCGTCATCGTACCGGGCGCTGTGCCCAAAATAGGCTATTTCCTCAAACGCCATTGGCCCGGACTGCTCCAATCCATGTTTGACGGTGATATTAAGAAGGCCAAGAAAAAGCTAGCGGAAGGAGCCACTCGATGAGTGATACGGTCGTCGTCACCCCGGTCACCAGCGCCAGGGAGAACAAGGAGTTTATTAATTTCCCCTATACACTCTATAAAAAAATACTCAAGAACCCCTTCTGGGCCGGGCCCCTGCGCCTCGATGAAAAAACACTGATGGACCGGAATAAATTCCCGTTTTACCAGCACGCCACCATGCAGCAGTTTCTGGCCCGGAAAAACGGGAAGGTGGTGGGCCGCATCGCCGGCATCATCGACGAACAGTACCACAAGTACCGGGAGAAGGAGGTGGCCTACTTCGGGTTCTTCGAATCCATCAACGACCGGGAGACCGCCCAGGCCCTCTTCGACGCGGCCCTGGCCTGGGCCAAGGAACGGGGGATGAAACGGAGCATCGGCCCCATCAGTCCCTGTACCAACCATATCCTGGGGGTGCTTTTGGACGATTTCGAGGGCGTGCCCATGATTCAGGTGCCTTACAACCCCAGCTATTATCCGGGCCTCTATGACGCCTGCGGGTTCGGCAAGGAGAAGGACCATCTGGCCTTCCTGGTGGACAAGGACAAACTGGAGATCTCGGACAAGATCAAGCGCGTGGTCAATCTGGTGCGCACAAACAAGCGGCTGCGCTTCGAGACCGTGGACATGAAAAAATTCGACCAGCTGCTGGAGATGGCCCTGGATCTCTACAACAAGGCCTGGGCGGACAACTCGGATTTCGTTCCCTGGACCGAGGCCGAATTCCGTCATATGGCCAAGGATCTCAAGCTGGTCATCCATCCGGACCTGACCTTCGTCGCGTACGTGGACGGCCAGCCGGCCGGACTTTCCATCTGTCTACGCAACATCAACGAGGTGCTGGTCAAGATGAACGGTCGGCTCCTGCCCACGGGCATTTTCAAGCTGCTCTTCGGGCTGAAAAAGACCAAGACCCTCCGTCTGGCCATCCTGGGCGTGGTTCCCGAATACCGGCGCATGGGCATCGACGCCTTGTTCGTGCTCGAAACGTATGAACGGGGCGTGGCCATGGGATACAGTGAATGCGAAGTATCGCTTATCCTGGAAGACAATTATCCCCTGGTCAACCTGCTTACCAAATGGGGCGTGCGCCTTTACAGGAACTACCGCGTGTACAATAAGGATCTCGGCTGACCGTGCGGCCCAGGCGGGCTCCGGCGGGCATTATCAGAAATAATGGTACGGCGGCGCCGCAGGCATTATAGTATAGAGGAGACCGGCGCGGGAACCGCTGGCGGGCCAGGCCCGCGGCAGCGGAGGCGCCGGCGACCGACCTACGGTCGGGGGGGGCGTGTATGTACGAAAAGGCGAACACCGCACCGTGATTGATCTCACGCGTGTTTTTTTTAATTGGCAGATGCTCCTGGCGGCTGGATGTCTGCTGGTCATCTTCCCGGTGATTTTCCTCGTATCGTCATTGGACAAGGCGCCGGTAAAGATCAAACGGGTCAAGCTCCGACGACGCACCGCGCCGGCGGTGAAGAAAACTCCGGCTCCGGCACGGGACAGCGGGACGGATACACGGCGGGGCGACCGCCGTTCGTAGGACAAGAAGGGAGGAGCGCATGCGCTTCGCAGTGATAGCGGCCGCCGTGCTGGCGGCCTGTGCCCTGGTGTCATGCCTGGGCATCGATAATACCTTTTCCATTAATGAGGACGGGAGCGGACGGCTCGTATTCGAATACAGGATTTCCCAGATGTTCAGAAACCTGGATAAGACCGAAGGGGACGCCGATGTGAAAAATGCGCCGCTGCCCCTGACCGAGGCCGAGGTGCGCCGGTCCCTGGCCAAGATAGACGGTCTGACCGTGGTGTCCGTCCGGCAGTGGGAGGACGATACCGACATTCACGTGCGGGGCGAGATAGCGTTCAGGACCGTGGCGGTCCTCAACCAGTCGGATCTCTTTGCAGACATGCCGGTCGCCCTCGCCCGTCAAAACGGGCAGACGGTCTTCACCCAGCTGGTGACGGAAAAACGGGAGGCGCTCGACCAGGAATCCCTGGACGCGTATGAGGGACTCCTGACCGGATATGACATCACCATCGTCGTCAAGGCGCCGCGCGCCATCAGTTCGGCCAATCTCGGGAAACTGTCGGCGGACAAGCGCGAGCTCACCTATACCATCAGCCTGACGGATTTTATGCGCCTGACCGAGCGGACCGAATTACGGGTCGCCTGGTAGCGGCCGCGGCGGAGAAACGTGGAGGAGAACATGAAGCGTGTCCATATCGTCTGGACCCTGGTAATCTGTGTGCTCGTGGTCATTGGCTGCACCACTGCCAAAAGTGCGGCCGGCGCTCGGGATACCGCGACGGATGCTGACCCGACGCAGACCGTGCTTCCCCCCGATGCGGGAGGCGACCAGGCCGCCCTGACTGAAATGCGCTCGTACATCGGGAACGCGCGGAAAAAGATGGACGAGATGGCGGTGTCCGAGGCGGTGAGCATGTACGTGGCGGCGCTCGGTGTGAGCAAGAAAGCACGCGCGCCCTCGAAGGAGATCCGCGACCTGGCTTCCTCCGTGGAAACCGAGTTGACGCGCATCGAATCCGCCTTTCTCATGCAGGCCGGGACCGAGTGGCTCGACGAAAATGAAAATCAAATGGCCGCCAGCGCCTTTTTGGCGGGCCAGGGCGACGCGCTCAGTCCCAAGGTGACGCTCTGGTATAACGTGGGCGGTTCGCGCATCGCTGTGTCAGCCGCGCCGATTCTCTTCCAGTTCGTCAAAGGTTCTGGACTCATCACCGGATTCACCACCACCAATGAATACGGGGAAGCCTCCGTACCCATAGGTAAAATCGACGATCCCAACCGGGAGACC
>CAYQRT010000090.1:0-10585 GCA_964419695.1 uncultured Spirochaetaceae bacterium
CCGCGCCAAAGCCGGTGACAGGTGTTCCTCCCAGTCGCGGCCGAAGGTCGCGTGCACACATGACAGGCTCATGCGCCAGGGTTCGCGTACGGCCAGTTCTCCGCCGGGCATGGCCATGGGTTCCAATGATCCGAGTCGCGTAAACCCGTACAGGTCGGCCTCCAGGATCTCGCCGCCCCAGATGGTGTCGTCCGTGCCCAGGCCGGTGCCGTCCAGGGCCACGCCTATGACCTTTTCCTGGATGCCGTGCTCGGCCAGGGCGGAAGCAATGTGCGCGTGGTGATGCTGGACCGGAAATTTAAGCGTCTCCAGCACCCAATCGAACCCGGGAGGCGGATCGAGGACGAACTGGGTGGAAAGATAGCGCGGGTGGAGGTCATGGGCGATGACACGCGGCGTGACCGCCTGCACACGCATGAAATGACGGATGATATCGGTGAAAGACCGGTAGACGGACGCGTTTTCCAAATCGCCTATGTGCTGACTCAGGCAGGCCGTGCGTTCCGCAACCAGACAAACGGTGTTTTTCAGTTCCGCACCCACGGCCAGCACGGGACTGCCGGCCGGGCGGGCCAGCACCACGGGCAGGGGGGCGAAGCCGCGGGAGCGCCGCACCGGATAGTCCCGGCCGCGCACCAGACGGATGACCGAATCGTCGTTGCGCATATGGATAGCGCGTTCACCGGTGATAAAGTAATCACAGACGGTGGCCAGTCTTTTCAGGGCGTCTTCGTCGGTAAAGGCGATCGGTTCGTCCGAAACGTTGCCGCTGGTCATGACGAGCGGCGTGTCCAGGCCGGCGGCCAGCAGGTGCTGGAGGGGCGTGGCGGGCAGCATGACCCCGAACGTGGTGGAGAGCGGCGCCACGTCTTCGGCCAACCCGTGACCGGACCGCTTTTCCAGGAGGAGAATGGGGGCGTCCACGTCAGCCAGCCTCTTCCTGTCCGCGTCGTCCAACCTGACCATACGTTCCGCCATCGCCACGTCACGGACCATGAGGGCGAACGGTTTTTCCTCCCGGCGCTTCCTGACGCGCAATAATGAGACCGTTTCCGCATTGTCGGCGCGGCAGGCCACATGATATCCGCCCAGTCCCTTGACTCCCACGATCAGTCCCTTGTCAAGCAACGAGCAGGCTGCGGTGATGAGGGCTTTCACCGCAGCGGCGTCCGTCCCGGCGGCACGCGCGGCCCCCCGGTTGTCCACCAGGTTGATGTGCGGCCCGCACACGTGGCAGGCGTTGGGCTGGGCGTGGAAGCGGCGGTCCTCGGGGTCATCGTACTCCTTCCGGCAGGCCGGACACATGGGGAAGGACGCCATTGTGGTCCGGGCGCGGTCATAGGGAATGTCCCGGACGATGGTGAAACGCGGACCGCAGTTGGTGCAATTGATGAACGGGTAGTAGTAGCGTCTCTCTCCCGGGTTGAACAACTCCGCGCGACAAGCGGGACAGAGGGCCAGATCCGGGGAAATGCGCACCGTGCGGCCGCCCTCCCCGCTCGAATCCACAATGCTGAAATCGCCGTAGGATGAGCTTTGCTCCCGTTCGTCCACCCGGATCAGTTCGATCCGCGCTTGCGGGGGCGGTTCGCGGCGCAGCACGGAGAGGAAAGCCTCCACCCGTTCCGGCCGTCCCTGAGCCAGAATTTCCACGCCGGCCGGGGTGTTCCTGACAAAGCCCCCCAGGCCGTGTTCCCGGGCCCGTTTGTACACGAACGGCCGGAAGCCGACCCCCTGGACGATGCCTTCTATGGAAATGGTGACGGTGCGCATGCTAGTGCTTTTTAATATATACAGTTGCGAAGGTGAAGACAATCCGCCCCCGTATCTTCCCGCTAGGCGGATTATTCCTAGCGGTCATGGATACTTCCCGCCCGCTCCAGAAACCAACCGGCCAGGCCGCGGTACCCTTCTTCATCCTTTTTGGACAGGGCGAACACAGGGAGATCGCCGCGTACGGTATGGATGTTTTCCTCGTAGTCGGACAGCGCTACCTCCAACACCGGCAGCAGGTCGGTTTTGGTGATGACGGCCGCGACGGCCTCCCGGAAAAGCAGCGGATACTTGAGCGGCTTCTCCTCGCCTTCGGTCACGCTGACCACGGCGATCTTGCCCGTCTCTCCGATATCAAACTCGGCCGGACACACCAGGTTGCCCACGTTCTCCACAAAAACCAGGCTGCCTTCGGCCAGGGGCAGTTCCGACAGGGCCTGGTGGACGATCTCGGCGCCCAGGTGGCAGGCCCCATGGGTGATGATCTGCACCGCGTGAATGCCCGCTCCCACCAGCCGCTCGGCGTCGCGTGCCGTTTCCACGTCGCCCTCCAGAACAAAGCAGGGACGCCCGGGCGACAACAGGGGCAACAGCCGCTCCAGGAGCGCTGTTTTGCCCGACCCTGGGGAACCGATGAGATTCCAGAGCAGGGCGTGCTTTTCACGCAAAAACAGACGTGTTTTTTCCGCCCAAACCTCATTGGCGCTCATGATATTTTTGTATATCTTTACGTTCACAAGTCTTCCAACTCCATGTCCTTAATATAGAATTCCCGGCCGGCGGTAATGTCCAGGCCGCTCCGACCGCACCCGCCGCACACGAAAAACGGCATGGTAAGGGGTCCCTCCCAGCCGCATTCCCGGCAGCGTCCCTCTACATTGATTTTTTCGAGAACCAGCGCGGACCCCGCCAAGGGAGAATCGGCTGTCAGCGCCTGGTATGCCATATGAAAGCTTTCAGCGACCAGCTGGTGCATGGCGCCGACCACCACGCGGACCGTTTTCACGCGCCGGGGTGAACCAGTTTCAACATTCCGCTCATATTCCTCGATCAGGGTACGGACCATGGCTTCGCAGAGCGAAAACTCATGCACAATCAACCGTCCCGAACGGACAAGCCGCATTCAGCGGCCACGGCCGCCACGTATTCCGTCAGGCGCGCTTCCAGGACCGGAGTCAACCCTTCTCCCAATTCCATGTCGGCCGGTTCCACCCCGAAAATGATGATTTCGGGCGGCTCATGTTGCGGCGTTCCAGCCAGGGCCATCACCTCAAAGAGGTCTCCTTCGTGAAGTGAGTGGTGACGCAAATTTTTTACGGATCGCGCCTGGTCGAATGTAAAGCGCCGCAGGGTCCCCGGCAGTTCACCCATAAGCGCGCAATCGACGATGACGATCTTCTTCCGGTTCTCGAGGATGTGCAGAATACGGAACGAGGCGGTTCCCAGGTCATAGACGTCAATATCCGAACATTCGTAGTATGACGTCAAGTCCGCCACGATCCTGACGCCGATTCCCTCGTCCCGCACGAACGGATTGCCCAGTCCGATAACGGCCTTCTCCGCCATGCGGACCCGAGGCCCCGACTCAGACGAACTCGACGTTCAGGAAATGGGTTGAACAGGAGATGCAGGGGTCGTAGGCCCGCACCAGCATTTCCAGAAGCAGCCGGATCTCGTCCTGGGGACGGTCCATGATCTGCGGCACGAAGGCCTCAAAGTCCTTCTGGATGTTGGCGTGGTTCTGTCCGGTGGGGATGCAGATATTGCCGCCCGTGCATTCGCCTTTTTCATTGAACGCGTAGCGATGGAAGAGGATGCCCCGCGGCGCCTCCACGCAGCCCACGCCCTCGCCCGCCCGGGGGACGGCCCGGGGCGTTTCCGGCGTGACGCCCGCGCCCAGCTGCGCGTCTATCAGGGCGATGGAATGGGCGATGACCTGGACCAGCTCCACCACCTGGGCCACGCTGTTCAGGTAGGGATTGCAGGCACCCTTGGCCAGGCCGAACTTTTTGGCCACGGCCTGCGCTTCGGGCAGGAGCAGGTCGGCGTTGACGTTGAAACGCGCCAGGGCGCCCACCATATAAGCGTCGCGGTGCCATTTGGTCCACTTGGCTGTGGACTGGGGTGAAACATACTCGTTCACCACCGACTCGAATCGATGAATATCGGTTATTTCCGGCACGTCCGTGGAAGCGATACCGCCGTGATAGAAAGAATAGACGTCCTTGGTTTTCAGGGCGATATATTCGGTGTCGCGCGTGAAGGCGGGCAGCTTGTCCGCCAAACTCAAGACCACGGACGCCAGGGTGTCCGCCAGTTTCAGTCCGTTTTGCAGTTCTTTTTTATACGCCTTGAGTTCGTCGGCCGTGGGCAGTTTGGCGAATCCGCCGGGCTTGACCGCCACCGGGTGGGTCATCCGCCCGCCCAGGAGTTCCATGCCGTCGTTGCCCAGCTTGTGGAGCTTGATGACCGTTTTAACCACGTCGGGATGCGACGCCACCAGGGGCACCACGGATTTCTGGCCCAAGAGGTCGGGCGCCACCAGGTAGCCTACGTGCAGGGCGTGACTTTCGATCTGCTCGGCGTAATGGAGGATGATGCGCAGGCGGTCGGTCTGTTCGGAAACGGTGATCCCCAGGGCGTCTTCCACGCCCTTGATGGCGGCCAGGGAGTGGGTCACCGAACAGATGCCGCAGATGCGGGAGACGATGGTCTGGATGTCCTCGTAGCTGCGGCCGCGCACCATGGCTTCGAAGAAACGGGGCGCTTCCGGCACCTGCCACTCCACCTTTTCGACCACGCCGTCCTTGGCCCGTACGCGTATGTTGCCGTGGCCCTCCACGCGGGTCACATGATGAACGCTTATATCGATATTCGACATCGAATTGCTCCTTACGCCTTGTAATTGAAGAGCTTGAGCCGCCCTTCCAGATCTTCCACGGTCTTGCCGTAGGTGTTCATAACGTCCTGGGCCGCCTCCACGTTGGGATTGTCCAGCAGGCCGCGGCAGCCGAAGCACCAGAAACCGGCTGAAGGGCATTTGGCGCCGCAGCCGGCGCGGATGACCGGCCCCAGGCAGATTTCATTGTATTCATAGCGGCAGATATTGCCCCTTTTCTTGCATTCGACGCATACGGGATAACTGGGCGTCACGGGAGTCTTGCCCTTGAGCACGCTTTTGAGGATGGTGGCGAACTCGGTCCGGTCGATGGGACACCCGTGAATGTTCACCTCCACGGGCACCACTTCCCCGACCGATTTGACCGTAGCGGTCTCCAGGTGGGGCGCGTCCGCGTCCCGGCCGTATACGGTGCTGCGAACGTCGTCAAAGGTGAATTGATTTTTAAGCTTGTTGACCCCGCCTATGGTGGCGCAGGCCCCGAGGGCGATGAGCACCTTGGCCCGGGAACGGATAACCTTAAGGCGTTCCTCGTCTTCTTTCCGGGTGATGGAGCCTTCGATGATCGCCACATCATACTGGTCGGACTGGTCGCTGATGGCTTCGCGCCATTCCACCGGCTCGATCAGTCCCAAGAGATCGAGGATCTCCTCCTCCAGGTTGTAGAGTTGCAGTTGGCAGCCTTCGCAACAGGCGAAATCGAATACGGCGACGCGCGGACGAGTCATCAGATGGCCTCCCTTACCTGGGCGATATCGGAATAACGGAACACCGGGCCGTCCTGGCAGGTATACAGCCCGTTGATCTGGCAATGGCCGCACTTGCCCACGCCGCATTTCATATGGCGCTCCAGGGACACGTACACGTGGCTCTCGGGGAAATCGACCTTGCGCAGTTCTAAAAGCGCGAATTTATACATGACCGGCGGTCCCACGATCAGGGCCACGGTCTTTTTGGGATTGATCTTGATTTTCGGGAAGAGCGTGGTGATAACGCCCACGTTGCCTTTCCAGGAAGCGTCACCCTGATCCACCGTCTCCAGCACTGCCACGTCCTTCTCCTTGCCCCAGGCCGCCAGTTCGTCGGTGAAAAGCCGGTATTCAGGGCTGCGCGTGCCGGAGAGAATGGTCACCTTGCCGTAGTCTTTGCGGTGGGCCAGCACGTAGGTGATGGCCGACCGGAGGGGAATCATGCCGATGCCGGCGCAGACGAACAGGACGTCCTTGCCCTGCATGGCCGTCTTGACAGGGAAGGATGTGCCGAAGGGGCCGCGCACGCCGATGGTCTCTCCCGCGGATAAAGCGTGCAGGGCGCCGGTCAGTGTGCCTATCTTGCGGATGCCCATGCCGAAGCCGGGCGATTTTTCCGGCGGCGTGGAAATGGAAATGGGCGCCTCGCCGATGCCGGGCAGGGAGATCTCCGCGAACTGGCCGGGCAGGTGCCCCAGGGATTTTCCCGAAGCCAGCTTGAACTCGAAGTACTTCTCCGTGGGCGTCAGGTTCCGGACGGAGACGATCGTGGCCGGTTCGGGCAGGTAGATGTCTTTAACGGCGGTTTTTCCCATTGCTGTTAGGCCTCCATGATGGCGTTGTAGACTTCCACGGGATTGGCGATATGTGAGACGCAGGCGCCGATGCAGCGGCCGCAGCCCACGCACGAGAACTCCCCGATCATGTCGGGCACGAATTTGCCCTTCCGGTAATAGCGGTGGCGGTAGCGTTCCTCCCGCTGTTTACGGAAGTTATGGTCGCCGGCCACGGTGGCGAAATTCTCGAGCATGCAGCCATCCCAGGTACGGACCCGGGCGGCGGGTTCCAGATTCCATTCCAGGCGGTCCGTCACGTCAAAACAGTAGCAGGTGGGACAGACCAGATTGCACGTGCCGCAGGAGAAACAGAGTTTGGCTTTTTCCTTCCACACGGGATGGTCGTAGGCCTTCTCCAGCAGTTTGCCGATGGCGGACACCTTGGGCTTCAGATCGTGTTTGCGAAGCTTCTCCTTGTTGGCGCTCCACACTTTCTTGCGCTTGGTTTCGTATGTTTGGTCGGCGGTCTTGAAGTCTGTACCCAAGGCCACCAGGGAACGCCCCTTGGCCGTGGCCGCGTCCACCAGGTATTCATCATCTATTTTTGTTAAAAGAATGTCATATCCTTTGTCCACGTGCTCGAATCCCAGATGTCCGGAGAAGACATTGGCGGAGGGCGTCTGTACGTCCACCGCGATGATGATGGCGTTTTCCCTGCGTGATAGATAATGCATGTCCTTGTTTTTCAGAGAGAAGACTGTTTCCATTTGGGAAAGGGCCGCGCAATCGTAGGGGTGAACACCGAACAGCACGAACGGTGCGGCTTCCTCCACGCTGGATGCCTTGCCTTTCCTGAAACGGACCAGGTCCTCCTCGGGCAGGAGAAAGAAACGTTTGGGCGCGTTGACGCTGACGTCGAAATCGAGGCGGAGATCCTCGGGCGCCTCCAGGGCGGCGTAGTCGAATTTGTCCCCGCGCGCCTGTATCCCGATGACGTCATGTTCCTTGAGGACGGCTTTTACCCAGCCTTTGAGTTTGTCCGCATCCAGTACTTTGAGCATCAGGAAACCTCCCGCATGAATATCACCAGCCCTTGCATCGCTTTCCCCGGATGAACCGGCGTCGACTGCATATGATGTTGGTTCACCGATCGCATGAACAGGCTGTACATCTATCTTTGATGAATATCGCTTCTATATTCCGAACAATCACCTTATCGTGAAGCATGTAACGGATCAGATCTTCACCGTTACTGATGCCGGATTATATACCGATTGGGATAATAGTGTCAAACCGGCCGACCGGCCGCCCCGGTCCCGGAATCCACGTAAAAACCTGCCGGGAGTATTTTCAGGCCCGCAGATATCCGCGCGCCACCGCCTCTTCCAACAGCTCATCCGCCATGGCTCCCAGGGTGGCCGATCCTTGGCCAATCGGCTTCATGATCGTTTTAACCCGGTCCGAAGTGATCCCGTGCTCCAGCCAAGCCCGTCCTTGGGTCAGAAAATTGTGATAAAAAGGCTGGAACCGGTCGATCGAGCGGGCGAACCGCCCTTCGGCGCTCTCGCCCTCTTCGTACTCCCGCCGGAGATCCTCGAAATCCCGACGCTGCTCCTCGGGCAGCAGGCCGAACAGGTGGCGGGCGGCCGCGTCCTCCCGTTCGGTCTGGGACAGGGCCGCCTGATCGTCGTAGATGTAGGTGTCTCCCGCCTCGATTTCCACGATATCGTGCACCAGGAGCATTTTGACGATGCGAAAGGCATCCAGGTTTTTTTCGTTCCCGTATTCCAGAAGCAGCAGCGCCATGAGCGCGATCTGCCAGGAGTGTTCCGCCGAATTTTCCGTCCGCGATCCGTCCAACAGGTACGTGCGGCGCTTAATCGTTTTCAGCTTGTCCAGTTCCCGGATGAAGGCCAACTGCTTTTCCATTCGTTCCCGGTTTTCTCCCATCTTGTTCCTCCCGCGGTGGTATGGGCCCCACTCTACCGCAATCATCTCCTTTGGTCACGCGCCCCGTCAATAATATCCGGCCCAGACCACGCCCGTCCGCGGCCGGAGATTGACCGCGGCATTGTACACCTCCGGATCGCGGGTCAGACGCGCCAGCTCCTCCACCTGCACGGACAGGGCGCCCAGGTCCTCCTTGACCACTCCCACCAGGAAAAAGGCCGCCGCCGTTTCCAGCAGATAGCGGTAGCGCGCGTAGGTGTCCGGGAAGAGCACGGTCTCGAAGACCGCGTATTCGTCCGAGAAGCTCACGAACATCATCGCGTTATTGCGGCGCGTGCGCACCTCCTTGCCCGTGACGATGGTGCCGGCCAGGGCCACGCGCCGGTCCAGGTGGGCGGCCAGCCCGCGCGAGTCGGTCAGGGGCAGGCCCGGCCGGGCCCGGGCGCAGGCGCGGATACGCGGGCCGAAGACACTCAAGGGGTGACATGACGCCAGCAGCCCCAGGCTCTCCACCTCGGCGCGCAGGCGGGCCGCGGGTGAGTACTCCCGGATGAAGGCGGGCACGGCCGGGGGAAAGAAACCCAGGTCGTCCGGCGCGCGCAGGAACTGGGAGTGGAGGAAGAAGAGCGCCGGCCGGCACAGGCCCCCGGCCAGGGAATCGAGCGCGCCGCTTTTGATGAGGACCCGGATCTCCGGAAACCCGGGGCCAGCGCGAACGCAGAAATCCCGGAAATCCCGGTACGGTCCCCGGGCCGCGCGCTCCGCGATGAGCTTTTCCAGGAAGGGGCGCCTGATCTCCTGCAGCTGGGAGAGCCCGACGCGCAGAGCCGTATCTTCCACCGTGTATTCGAGAAAGCTGCGGTTGACGTCCGGGCCCAGGATCGCGTACCCCCGGCGGCGCACCTCGTCCAGGTAGGTCTGGCGCGTGTAGAACCCGCCCCCGTTGTTGATCACTGACACCAGGAACTCCAGCGGGTAATGGAGTTTCACATAGGCCAGGCGGTAGGAGACCTGGGCGTAGGACGCGGAATGGGCCTTGCAGAACGAATACCCGTCAAAGGAGAGGATCATGTCCCAGACCGCCCCGGCTTCCGCGGCCGTGATGCCGGAGGCCAGGCTGCCCGCTCTGAACCGCTCCCGGAACTGGGCCAACTTGGGCCGGCCGCCCTTCTTGGCCAGCACCTTGCGCAGCATGTCCGCGTCCTCGGGCCCGAAGCCGGCCAGGGCGATGGCCACCCGGGAGACGTCCTCCTGGTAGACCATGATGCCCATCGTTTCCTTGAGCGTGTCGTCGAAGGCGGGATGGAGGCGGGGCCAGGCTTGGCCGTGCAGGCGCCTGACGAACTCCTCTATGTAGCGGTTGGCCGCCGGCCGGATGATGGAGCTGGCGATGACCAGGTTTTCGTAGTCGGCCCGGTCCATCTTGCGCAGGAGCTGGCGCGTGGCGGGCGACTCGATGTAGAAAATGCCGATGGTGTCCCCCGAGGCGATGAAGCGTTCGGTCTCCCGGTCCTGCGTCGGGTCGAAACGCCGCCAGCTCAAACCCGCGGCGTGGCGGGCGTTGACCAGACGCAGGCTGTCGCGCAGCACGCCCAGGGAGCGGTTGCCCAAGAGGTCGATCTTGACCAGTCCGGCCGCCTCGGCCGCGTCCTTCTCCCAGGCGATGACCGGCCAGCCCAGGGCCGAGGTCTGGACCGTGGTGTAGTCCGTGATCGGCCCCGGGGTGATGACCACGCCGCCGGGGTGGGTGCCCAGGTGGCGGGGAAAGCCGCGCAGGGTGCGGGCGTAGTCCAGGAGCTCCGGCGGGAGGCGCTCCTCCTCCCCGGCCAGGAAAAAGCGCACCAGCCGCTTGATCTCGGGATCGGGCACGCCCAGGGCCTTGGCCGGCTCGCGCAAACATGATCGCGGGCCGAAAGTCACGTGATCGGCCACCATGCCCGCCCGGCCGGAGTAGTGCTCGAACACGTAGGCCAGGGCCTTCTCCCGCTCGTCCCAGGGGAAGTCCACGTCGATGTCCGGCGGATCTTTACGCCCGCGGTTCAGGAAGCGTTCGAAGAAGAGATTATAGCGCAGGGGATCGATGTGGGTGATGCCCAGCAGGTAGGAGATGATGCTGGAGGCGGCGCTCCCCCGGCCGCAGGTGCGCGGACAGCGGCGCACGATGTCGTGCACCACCAGAAAGTACCCGGCGAACCCCTTGTCCCGGACAATGTCCAGTTCGTAGTCCAGCCGCCGCCGGGCCCGCTGCCGGCTCTCCGGCGCATAGCGCCGCTCCAGGCCGGAGAGGCAGCGGGACTGCAGCAGGCGGAAGGCTTCTCCGTCGGACAGCCCCTCAAACGCCGGGAAGACCGGCTGGGGGGGCAGGAGGAAATCCAGGGATGACTCCTCCGCCAACGCGCGCGCGGCGCGCCGGGCCGCGGGCACGGCGTTGAAGAAAG
>CAYQRT010000091.1:0-10470 GCA_964419695.1 uncultured Spirochaetaceae bacterium
ATCCCGAGTTCATCCCCAACATGTCCTCCTGCATGTCGCCCATGACCATGCTCTCTTCACTGCTCAAGAATTATTACCCCAAGCTAGCGGGCAAAAAGCCCGGGGATATCTACGTCGTATCCGTCATGCCTTGCACGGCCAAAAAGTTCGAATCGCGGCGGCCGGAGTTCATCAAGGACGGCATGCCCTACACCGACGCCGTACTCACCACCCGCGAGCTCATCTACATGATCAAGAGTTACGGCATCGACTTCGTGAACCTGCCGGACGAGTTGATGGACAACCCGTTGGGCATGTCCAGCGGCGCGGCTGACATCTTCGGCACCACCGGCGGCGTCATGGAGGCGGCCCTGCGCACGGCGGTGGAGACGGTGACCGGCAATGAGATGCCCTCCATCGATTACGAGATGGTGCGCGGCGTGGAAGGACTGAAAACCGCCGAACTGGACGTGGCCGGAACCAAACTCAAGGTGGCCGTGGCCAACGGCCTGGTGAACGCCATGACCATCCTGGACCGGATCAAGGCCGGCGAGGTCTTTCACATCGTCGAGATTATGGCCTGTCCCGGCGGCTGCATCGGCGGCGGCGGCCAACCCTATCCACCGGACGGCGTCTACACCATCGACTTCGACCTGTATCGCAAGCGGGCCCAGGCCCTCTACACGGCGGACGCCCAGAAGCAGATCCGCAAGAGTCATGAGAACCCGTACATCACCAAGCTGTATGAAGAATTGCTGCAGGAGCCGGGCAGCCCTATCGCGCACGAACTGCTGCACACGCATTACCACGAACGCTTTCCCAGGGGGATCAAATGAAACTGACCGAACCGTGCCAACAGACGCTGGACCAGGACATCCTGGATTTCATTGAAGAGAAAAAAAAGGACGAGCATCCCGACAGCTACCTCATCGCGGTCATGCACAAGGTGCAGGCCCGCTACGGGTTTTTAAGCCGGCAGCATATGCAGGAGATCGCGGAGGCGCTGGGCGTTCCCGCGGCGGAAGTGAGCGGCGTGGCCACCTTCTACCACTTTTTCCGGCTCAAACCCCGGGGCAGGTTCTCTATCTCCGTCTGCCTGGGTACCGCCTGCTACGTGAAGGGCGCGGACAAGATTTATGACGCGTTCTGCAACGAGCTGGGCATTAAAGAGGGCGAGACCACCAAGGACGGGATGTTTTCTATTGAAAATACACGCTGCCTGGGTGTCTGCGGCCAGGCACCGGTGGTCATGATAGACGATCGCGTCTACGGCAAGGTGACGCCCGAGATGATCCCCGCCATCATCAAGGACCTGGTGCTGAAAGAACAACCTTGAAGTAAGGCGTTTGTTCATCTATACGGAAGGCCGCTCTGTTTTTCGGATGATGATATCAAGATGCTCTTGAAAGAAGCCCACCGGTATGTGCGGAAAGAGTCGGGAGAAGAGCTTTTGATAGCGATGTTTGGCGCCGTACTCACGGGTCCTGTTCATCAGGAAAGCCGCCAGAGGATATTTCCTTTTACGATATGCCGATAAGCTGCTCCTGATCTCCAGTCCGGATAGGGGTCCTAGCGCCAGTTCAATCTCGTGAAAACTGACACCTCTTCCCCAGCGAAGGAACCGAAGCATGTCGGTATCAACCGGCGCCTGAAAAGTGTTGCGGAAGTTCTCCCGACCGCTGAAACGGGCGTAACGCAACGCCAGGTCATCGGGCAGCCAATGGAAAAAGGGGAGGAGTGAGGTGTGTCCGTCATAATACCACAAACGGTTGGGGGTGGCGCACATGACCAAGAGCCCGGCCGGCTGGAGAAGTTCCCAGGCTTTTTTCAGGGAGGTGATCCGTTCTTCGACCGTCAGATGCTCAAGCGTGGCGATATACACAATGATATCAAACCGTGATCCCAGTTTCCCGTACCCGATGTGAGAGGCATTGAGAAGCCGGAATTCCGCCTGGACGCCGTACAGCTCGCAACGGTTGCTGGCGACCTCGAGCGCGTTCTGGTCAATGTCGATGGTGACTACTTTCGCTCCCTGCTCGGCATAGGCGATCGTCGAGGAACCGGTGCCGCAACTGATCTCCAGAAGCGAAACTCCATCCAGACGCCGTTCGCTGTCAATCCACGGTATATCATAGTACCGTCGTTCCTCCGTACGACCGAAAAGCGATTCGTAAAAATCGTATTTGAATCGATCCGATTCCAAGTAAGCGGCGTCATATGTTGAAGAAAAATAGCGGCTTAATGATTCAATCAAGACCTTTGTTTTTTCGATATCCAGGGATCTGAATTTAGATGTGATTCTCTGAGGGAGAAAAGATCCCAAAGCGATCTTCTTAATACGCGATTTTCGAGCGTAAAATTGCCTGCGCCATTCTTCGACGGTGGCTAGAGTGATTGAATTCATCAGTAAAATTATATGTGCTCAGGGGAAGATGTCAATGTGATTGACGCCTAAGAAAAATCGCTCGGATAAAAGCACAATGGCCGGTTGGTGAAAACGCCAGCCGGCCATTGATTATTACTTGCGAACCTCCCTCTTGCGGTAGGGCACATCCGCATTGACAGCGGGAATCTTCCCCACGGAACTAGACGGATAACCTATTCGCCTGCTATGGCAGAACATAGCAGGTAATACCTTCATAAGTATATCCGCCGCGTCCATTCCTCAGTTCATACCAGTTCGTCGTATAATAATGGTCGCCCTGGCTTCCGCTGTAATATCGATACAGAGGTACTGTACCGGTCGCTTGTGATGCATATACGTAACAGGCGACGCCTTCATAGGTATATCCGCCGCCTCCATTACCCAATTCATACCAGTTGGCGGTATAGAAGTGGTCGCTCTGGCCACCACTGTTATAACGGTACAGGGGTATCGTCCCGGTCACTTGGGTTGCGTAGATATAACAGGTTACGCCTTCAGAGACATATCCGCCGCTGCCTCCGCCCAATTCACTCCAGGAAGCGGTATAGAAGTGATCGCCGAGACTCCCGTTGTAATATTGATACAACTCGTCTGGACACAAGGTAAAAGAACTGCGCGTGGTGGTATCCTTACCAAGACCCAGTTGACCGTACGCGTTCCATCCCGTCTCCCGGATTTTTCCACCGCTGACTATTAATGAGTGTAAATCACCGCCGGCAATAGCCTTGACATGAGTCGCGATCGTCTGTGTCCAGCTCTTACGGGTGGTATAATCTCCCAGGCCCAGCTGACCCTTGCCATTGTTTCCGGTTACATAGACGTTCCCGCCGCTGATCAAGAGTGAATGATCGCCTCCACCGGCTATGGTTTGTGCATTAACGGCGGACGTCGGTGTCCAACTGTGGCGCTCGGTCGTATCGCCCAGGCCCAGCTGGCCATAGGCGTTATACCCCGTGGCCCAGACATTGCCGTCGCTCACGAGCAATGAGTGATTATTACCGCAGGCGATGGCTTGGGTATTGCCGGCGGGCGTCTGTGTCCAGCTATAGTAAAATGTCGTATTGCCCATTCCCAGCTGACCGTAGCGATTGTATCCCGTGGCCCAGACATTGCCGTCCCTGATCATCAATGAGTAAAGAACTCCGCAGGCTATGGCGGAAGCATTATTGACGGATGTCGGTGTCCAGCTCAAGCGATTGGTCGTGTCGCCCAGCCCCAGCTGGCCGCTGTTATTATACCCAGTGTCCCAGACTTTTCCGTAGCTGAGAAGCAATGAGTGATTATTACCGCAGGCGATGGCTTGGGTATTGCCGGCGGGCGTCGGTGTCCAGCTGGAGCGGTCGGTCTTGTCGCCCAGCCCCAGCTGCCCCACGCCGTTTTCTCCCGTGGCCCAGACGTTGCCGTTGCTTAAGAGCAATGAAAAACGCGCTCCGCAGGCAATGGCTTGCGCATTGCCGGCGGGGGTTTGCGTCCACACGCGGCGATCGGTCGTGTCACCCAGACCCAGCTGGCCGCGGTTGTTCTGCCCCGTGGCCCATACCGTTCCGTCGCTCGCGAGGGCGAGGCAGAAATTTTCTCCCGAGGCCACGGCCGTTACGGAAGCAGTCGCGCCTAACGAACGCTGCAGGCTTTCAATCGAGGCTCTGGTACCTCCCGTTTGCGGGAGGTCGCAGGCTGATAAAATTGTAAAAACCGTGATCGCGACAGCAAGAGTAACAAAAATGACAGCTTTCTTTTTTTCCACGGATAATCCTCCTTGAATAATTTTGAGTCCTCTACGGTACCTGGCAGGTTCGGTAGGGATTTCGCCTGACTTTCGGAAATATACTGTTCAAGGGTATTGGACAATTCATCACATGAGCAATTTTGTAAAAAGGGCGGGGGACGTGTGATTCCCACCCCCGGGTCTTTCGCCCTGAGGGCGTCCAGGCCGGACGCGCCCAATTTAAAAGGATCCGGAAAGTCGAATGACTTTCCGGATAGATACAGAGAACGGTACTATTGAAACCACCATTGTTGGCTGGTCCAGCCCGTATTCAGATTTTGCGCCAGGATGCGTGCGTATTCATTGGTGCTGGTAACGGTGAGATATTTTCCCGACCAGACGTTCCTCAGCCTGACGCTGCCGTTGGCGACCGGTTCCACCACCCATTTCTGGCTGTCCCACTGGGGTATAAGATTCTGACACGCCACGGCGGCGCAGTCGTTGCTGCCCGTCACGGCCAGATATTTTCCCGACCAGAAATTTTTCAGCCGGATGGTATTTCCCGAGATTTTTTCGGGAATCCAGTCCTGGCTCGTCCAGTCGGTATTGAGCCCCTGGCACACGACGCCGGCGCCGTCCGAATTCCCGGTGACCGTGAGCAGTTTGCCCGCATACTGATTTTTCAGGAAACTGGTTTCGGTCACGCCGGGGGGGACGGCTCCGCCCACCATTTCATAATTGCCGTTATAGAGGGCGAGCTGGTAGGTGCTCGTCTGATAGCTGCCTTCGGGCTGAGAGAAATCGTTCGATTTATCGAACGCGCTCCAATCCGTGTAGTGGAGGACGAAGGTGTCGTCCGAAACCGTTTCTCCGGGATTGAGCGTCTTGCCCGCGTAATTGAGCACCACGGCCCAGGTTTTGGCGCCGATATGCTTGAGAAAGACATTTGAATTGGGCGTCGAGTAATCATCCACCTGCGGGGTCTTGCCGTTTTCCACGGTGAAAAAGTAGAACGCCTTGAAATTGGACAACGGCTCTTCCGAGGTGTTCTTAAGGGAGATGTTCACCTTGGCGTTGTTTCCGGAGTTGATGTTTTCGTCATTGTAAACGATATATCTGCCGGGAGGCGCACTGCCGGCACTTAAACTGCCGAAGGGGCCGTTGGTCGGTTGGATAGAACTCCCTCCGGTTGGCTGCCCGCTGGGAGGAGGCGTCACCCCATCGATCGTTCCGTCGTCGTTGATGGTGATCTGTTCGACGCACACCTGCCTGTATTTATTCGCTTTATCGAAGAGGTTATGATAGAATATAAAGTGCCTTCCGCCGTATTCCACCAGATCGGCATGATTGGTCCAATCTCCGCCATTGATGTTTTTCATGATCCAGCCCTTGAAGTGCCAGCAGCCGGCCGGATTTTCATCGAATTCGGCCGCCGTGGCGATGGCGTATCCGATGTATTCGGTCTGGTTGGAATCGGCCTTGGCCGCGAATTGCAAATAGTAATAGCTTTCCGTGTTGGATTCATTGCGGAGAATGCACAGATCGGGGCCTTCCATGTACATGTTGGAGGCCGGTTCCTCCACGCCCGGATCGTTCTGGAAGGTGATCCTTCCCAGGTAATTACCGCTGGTCATGGAATCCATTTCCACTATGTTTATTCGCCCACTGGAATAGCCTTCATCGCAATAGGACATATACCACTTGCCGTGCCAATTATCGTAAAAGACCCCCGGGTCGTAGGAATACCCTCCGTTGGGCGGAGAGCCTTTGATGTCGAACGGATTGGGCAGGGCCGTAAATGAGTCGTAGAGTCCCGTGTCCGTCTTGGCCGCGGTGGCGATCCCGATTTTCTGAACGCTGTCGGTTGTGATGGCCGGTACATAGAGATAAAATTTATTGCTTTTCGAGTCCCAATCCAGATCCGGGGCCCAGAGGTGATCGGCCGTTTTATCGGCCCAGGCAAGGTCTTCCTCCCGCAAAATCGCCCCATGGTCGTACCATTTCACCATGGGATTCTCCAGCGTGCTGGTGACGTAGAGATACGTCGTGTTCATCGGATAAGTGCCACCGGGGTTGTTAGCTGTATTCAGATCGCACGAGGTCACCATCATGAGAACGTCCTTTTCCACGTCCATCTGATGCGTTACGTAGAGCGCGGGATCGGAGGAATTGCGCTGTTCGAACAGGGGATTCTTGGTCACCGTATACGGTGTCCCTTCATTATAGTCGGTTTTCAAGATGGTGATGGGAAGCCCATTGGCGTCCATCATCGTTTGAGATTCGTTCATTCCTTGTTGAGGATTAAGCGAGCACCCAAGAAGGGCTAGTGCAATCAAGACCATGAACAAATACCTGAGCGATTTTTTTATTTTCATAGCTCATCTCCTTTCCAAATCTTCTTGTTTCACTGTTCGATACAATGTGGTCCACGTCTGCCCTTGCTCGTTTTTCACCTCCTTCCACCTTCGTGTCACCGGAACGTCCGGCCTGGTTCGTTTCCTCCCCATCAGTGGGGGAGACCACCTCACGGTATTTTCCGTTGTTGCATATCATCAGGTGTCGGTGAACGTGGAACACTACATTGATCTATAGGAATAACTATACTCTTTCATTATGACTCGGAAATCACCTCACCCGTGGGGGGGGTGAGACGCCTCTGCCGGTTGCCTCTGGCTGATATATGAAAATCATCGCCTGCCAGGCGATCAGGAGTAAAATAGTGTGCCTGCGGCGAACAATACGCCAGTCGGTGTCGAAAAGCGATCAGGTATGGTTATAAAGCGAAACGACATCTTTCTTGAGTTTTGGGAAAAATCTGGTGTACGAGTGCAGAGAGGGTTGACATTGGTCTACAATGCGCTCAATGAAGTGAGTTTTACATCAATGTAAATTTCTTCCAGAGTGATTATCTTCCAGCAGCCTCAGGCAATTTTGTATTCGGATTTTTCCCACGCCTTTGACCACCCTAAAGCGCAGGCCGGCTTGTTCCAGTTCCCGCCGATAGGCCTGAAATAACTCCATCCGCCGTTTTCCGGGATTTTCCCGTACCGGGTCGGGCACCCAGGGCAGGTCCGGATAACAGAGCAGGAACATGTCAATGGTGTTGCGGCGGATTTCGCTGTCGATCCAGGCGGGTGCCGCGCCGTATAAAGCGACGAACCAGATTTTGGTGATGATGAGAAACGTATCGAAGACAAGCGGCCTTTTTCCCGGCACGGCCGCTTCCGCGTACCGCCGTACCTGGGTGCGCGCGATATGTTCCACGTCGTCCCGGTGGTAGGGCCGCGCCAGGCGTTCCACATAGGTCCGGGCGTATTCGGGAATGTACAGCCCGCCCGAGACGTCCGCCAGCTCCCGCGCCAGGGTCGTCTTGCCCGTGGATTCGGGTCCGGTAAGGACCACAGATTGATACCGGCTATTCCAGGGCATCGAGAATCCTTTTTTTCAGCGCCAGAAAACCGGGAGAGAGTTTCTGGTTGCTTTTTCTGGGCCGGATCAGATGTACCGGAACAATATCCGCAATCCGGGCCGGCCGCGGCGACAGGACGATGATGCGGTCGGAAAGAAGGATCGCCTCGTCGATGTCATGGGTGACGAGGAGGACGGTGGTTTTAAGCGTTTCCAGTAAATCCAGCAGCCAGCCCTGCAGGCGTTCGCGGGTGATCGCGTCCAGGGCGCCGAAGGGTTCGTCCAGCAGCATGATGTCCGTACGGTGGAGGTAGGTGCGCAGGAGCGCCGCCCTCTGGCGCATTCCCCCGGAAAGCTGTCCGGGGTAGAGGCGTTCAAAACCTTTCAATCCGAAAAGGGGTAGATATGGTTCGATCATCGGCTGAAGATCGCGTGTTTTCCGTCCCTGCAGAAGCAGGGGCAGGCAGATGTTGCGCCATACGGTCTTCCAGGGCAGGAGGAGGTCGTTCTGGGGCATGTAGCTTACCAGACCCGGCCGGGAGGTGATTTCCTGATCGTCCAGAAAGACCCGCCCCCGGTCCGGATCAATGACTCCTGAAATCACGTGCAGCAGCGTGCTCTTGCCGCAGCCGCTTTGGCCCAGGATGCTCACGAATTCATGCGAGTCCACGGAAAATGACAGGTCGTGGAAAACGTCCGTTTCCGGAAACGATTGGGAGACGCTCTCCACCAGGAGCCGTTTCACTCTTTTTACTCTCCGTCCGCGCCGGGCAGGAAATCATTGGTGAAGGCCCGGTTCATATCCGGGTTGCCGGCCAGCAGGTCGTAGCCCTTCATCCAGTCCGCGAAATCCTTCCAGACCGACGCCTGCATCCGGCCCCAGGAGGGAGCGTCCGCCTGATACCGGTCCGCCAGCCAGCGCTGGCTTTGCCGCGCCAGATCCTGGTCCAGTTCGGGCGCGTTTTTAAGGAGTATTTCCGCCGCCCGGTCGGGGTGGGCGATGGCGTATTGATATCCCCGGGCCAGGGCTTTCATGAACTTACCCGTGATTTCCGGGTGAGCCCCTACGTACCGATCCGTGGAGGCGATGAGCGGCGTGTAGTAGTCCAACGCTTTCTCCAGGGAGCCGAGGGAGATGAAATTGATGTCGATCCCCTTAAGGCCGGCCATGACCCCGTCCCACCCCGCAAAGATCCAGGTGAAATCGATGCCGCTGTCCGTGGCCGCGAAAAAATCCATGCTTCCCACGGACACGTTTTTCAGGCGGTCGTAAGCGGCGCCGTCTTTGGCCATCAGGGCCTTGAGCACGGCTTCCTCCATGGGCGATCCCCATCCACCGTACGTTTTGCCCGCGAAGTCGCGGGGACGGGTGATGCCGGCTCCTTTGCGTGAAGCGAATCCGGACGTGTTGTGCTGAATGACCGCCGCCAGGGCCAGGAGGTCCTTGCCGGAGGCCCGGGCCAGGGTCACTTCCTCCTGGTAGCTGACCAGGAACTCCGCCTGGCCCGCCAGCACCATGTTGGCGGCCCCCGTCTCGGGGGGGAATTCCACGACCACGTCCAGGCCTTGCTCCGAGAAATACCCCAGGTCGCGGGCCGCGTAAATGCCCGTATGGTTGGTGTTGACCGTCCAGTCGAGCACGATGATGACGCGGGTGTCATCCTTGCCGCAGCTGGAAAGGAAAAGAATGGCGGTGATCGCCATAATAAGCGGTCGGTGTGAGAGTTTCATGGTTGGTTCTCCTTATGGTTCTTAATGTGTCTCCAGGGTAGAAATATGCGTTCAGCCGCGACCACCGCGGCGAAGATCCCGAGACTCAAAACCACGACCACGATGATGCCCGCGAACACCCGGCTCAGCACGAAGGATTTGCCGGCGCGGATCATGTAGACGCCCAGTCCGGCCGTGGCCCCCAACCACTCGCTGATCACGGCCCCGATAACCGAATACGCCGCGGCGATCTTCAGCCCGGAAAAAAGCGCTGGCAGCGCGGAGGGCAGTTTGCAGAGGAGGAGCGTCCGCCAGCGGGAGGCGTTCATGGAGCGGAAGAGGAGGAGCAGTTCGGGGTCGGTGTGGGACAGGCCGTCCGAGAGGTTGACGCCGACCGGAAAAAAACACACCAGGGTGACCACGGCGATCTTGGGCGCCAGGCCGAAGCCCAGCCCCATCATGATCACCGGGTAAATAAAAATGATGGGAATGGTCTGGGAGATGACCATATAGGGGTAGATTGCTTTTCTGAACCACGGCCAGACGTCCATGGCCAGACTCATGACGAGCGCCAGAAGAATGGCCAGCCCGAGACCGGCCAGGGAGGTGAAGAACGTCACGGCCGCGTGGCCGGCCAGGAGCGGGATGTCTCCGGCCAGGGCGGCCATCACACCCAGGGGGGACGGCAGAATGTTGGGCGAGATCACGCCCGCCGCGCCGGCCAGCTGCCAAAGTAGGATGAATACCACCCCCGCGGCCAGCGGGAGCAGCCATCTACCTGTATTGGGCGATTTTTTCTTCAATCGTGATTCCTCCGGGCCGGCAGTCGGTCTTGATCACCGCCGCGACCCTGGCCGCGCCCGCGGTAAAACATATTTCGTGGGCTTTCTTGACGATGGCGAACAGGGTGTCCCAGTCACCTTCCATGGTCGTCTCCATGGGTCCGACCACGTGGGGCACGCCGCTGGTTTTTATAAATTCGATCACTTTATCCACGACAGGGTAGAGGGAGGCTTCCTCCACCAGGGGGATAATCTGCAGGCTTACGTTGATACGGTCGTTCATGCGCACACCTCCCGGACGGTTGCAGCGGGGGCGCCAGGCGGGGAAGGAAAATGAAGACGGGACCTATTTGAGGAAGGATTCCCTCCGCCGGCATTACCCGGATCAGGTTCCATAGGTCGGAACAGTGGCAGTTCCCTCTCAGCCGCTTCTGCAGCTCCCTTGATGATGCAACGCTGGC
>CAYQRT010000092.1:0-10317 GCA_964419695.1 uncultured Spirochaetaceae bacterium
CGCAGCGGCAAAGGGAATACGATTCCCGGGACGGAAATTCGCCTCCCGTCTCCCACCGGAGACCGATCCCGAACTGACTGGAAACGATGCGCTCTTCTTTGAGCGGCACCGCGCCGGTGACGATGTAGGGTCCGTCTTTGGTCACCCGGACGCGGGGTTGCTTGTGCGGCCGCCCTGGTCCGGGCGGTTTGCCTGCCGGCATACTCATTCCTCCGGGCCGTCCAGCAGGTCGCGCTTGACGCCCGTGACCCGGCCGATCTGGTCATTAAACTTCTCCGCCTTCTTGGCGGTTTCGTCATACTTGTTTTCCGCGTTTTTCAGGTGCCGGCCGATGAGCGTGAAATCTCCATAGAAATCCGCAAAGCGGGTCTGCACCTTGGTCAATTCGTTCATGATGAGCTTGGCCTGCTGTTCGATCTTGAAGCCTTTGAGGCCCAGGATGATGGACATGAGATAGGCATAAAGGCTGTTGGGCGAAACCGGGATGACTTTCTTCTCCAAAGCGTAGGCGGAAATTTCATACTTGCGGTCCCCCAGATTGTCGGTGATGATCGTTTCATAATAAACGTTCTCCGCGGGCACATACATCATGGCGAAGTCGTAGGTGCCCTCCTCCTCCTTGATGTACTTGGAGGCGATCTCGTCAATGCGCTTCTTGACGCTCTTGACGAACTCCTTGCGTTCAGCGTCCTTCTGCGCTTGTGTGCCCGAGGCCAGCATGCGCTGAAAGCTTTCCAGGGGGAATTTGGAGTCGATGGGCACGATCTTCTCCCCCACCTTGACCACCGCGTCCACGGCCGTGCCGTCCCGGAAGCGGTACTGGGTCTCAAAGTTTTTCTCCGGCAGCACCTGCCCCAGCAGGTCCTGTAAAAAATATTCCCCCAGGCCGCCGCGCAGCTTGGGCGCTTTCAGGATATCCTGCAGGCTCACGATGTCCTTGCCCAGGTCGGTAATCTGTTCGCTGGCCTTGGCCAGGGTGCCGAGCTTCTCGTGCACGGCCGCCAGCATCCCCTGTGATTTCTGGTAAAATTGCGTCTGATCCTGCAGGGAGCGGTTGGCGTTTTCCAGCTGCCTGGCCTTGAACTCGGCCAGCTCCGCCTGGAGGAGCCGAATCTGTTCGCCCACCGGCTCCTGTTTGGGCGTGCGTAGAATAATGACCACGGCCAACACGGCGCCGACAATGACGAATACTAATGCGACGATGATGAATTCCATTATCGTTATGACTCCTTTTATATACCGTCACTAATACATGGCCACGGTCTGGATGTTCATGACCGCGGGTATGGTGCGGATGCTTTTGATCACCTTGGTGAAATCTTCCTTATTATCCAGTTCCACGGTGAAAAATCCGGAGAGCGTCTCGTTGTCGTTTTCCTCCAGCTTGCCCTCCACCAGGTGGCCCTTGTGCTTGCGCAGCGCGCCTTCAATTTCGGAGAACAAATCGGAGGCCGGACGGGCGGTCACCCGGAAACGGCGCACGGCGCGCGGGGACACGGTCTCCCACTCCACGTCGATCATCCGCTCCTTGAAGTCCTTGATGTGCACCTGGTTGGCGCAGTCGGCGCGGTGGACGATGATGCCCCGGCCCCGCGAGACGTAGCCCAGGATGGGATCGCCGGTCATGGGTTTGCAGCACTGGGCGAATCGTATCATCAGGTTGCGTTCGCCGTGACTCTTGATCCCGATGCGCCCCTTGTCGAACACCTCGCGCTCGCCGGGCTTGGGCGGCTTCTTGGGCGCCTTGTCCTCCGGAGCGGACTGGTCCGGTTTTTTCTTGGCCACGATGTTGCGGTCGAAAATCAGGCTGGAATCGTTCTGCGAAAGCCAGTGGCGGATTTTAGCCCGGGCCTTGGGACTTTTGGCGTAGCGCAGCCAGTTCATATGCGGGTGCGCGTTGGTGGCGGTAATGATCTCAATCAGCTGGGTGTTCTTCAGCTCCTTCTTGAGCGGGATGATGGCCCCGTCGGCCTTGGCCGCCAGGCAGTGATTGCCCACCTCGGTGTGGATGTGGTAGGCGAAGTCCACGGCCGTGGACCCCTTGACGAGTTCCACCACCTCGCCCTGGGGCGTGAACACGTAGATGGAGTCCTTGAGAAGCTCCTGCTTGATCTTGTCCAGGAATTCACGGGAGGCGATGTCCGTCTCCACCAGACTCTTCAACTGGTTGATGACCGGAATGTCCTCGGGACGGATCACCTCTTTGGAGAACCCCCGCTTGTAGAGCCAGTGGGCGGCGATGCCGTTCTCCGCGGTCTCGTGCATCTCGCGGGTGCGGATCTGGATCTCGATCAGTTTGCCTTCAAACCCCATGACCGTTGTATGGAGGCTCTGGTAGCGGTTGGACTTGGCCATGGCGATGTAATCCTTGAACCGCCCCTCGATCGGTTTCCAGAGCTTGTGCACCAGTCCCAAGAGCTCGTAGCACTCACCGGGTGTGGAGCAGAGCAAGCGTATGCCCAGGAGGTCATAGATCTCGTCCACGTGCTTGCTCGTGCGCTTCATTTTCTGATAGATGGAATAAAAGTGTTTGGCCCGCGTCTGTACATCCAGGTTAATCTGCATGGCCGCGGCCTCATCGCAGAGAACCTTTCTGATCCGCGCCAGGTAGCGGTCGCGCTCGGTCTTCCGATCCGCCACCCACTTCCGTATTTCTTTGTAGATTTCCGGCTGCAGGTGCTTGAGCGCATGATCCTCCAGCTCGTTCTTGAGCCAGGAAATGCCCAGGCGCCCGGCCAGGGGGGCATAGATATCGAGGGACTCCTCGGCGTAGCGCCGGCGCCGCTCGGCGGAAAGGAACTCCAGGGTGCGCATGTTATGGAGGCGGTCGGCCAGCTTGATGAGGATGACGCGCACGTCCCGCACCATGGCGAAGAGCATCTTGCGCACGGTCTCCGCCTCCACCGCGGTCTTGGACTGGGCGCGGATGGAGTCGATCTTGGTGACGCCGTTGACCAGGCTGTCGACCGTCCGGCCGAAGCGCTCGCGCAGTTCGCGGCGGTCGGCGTCCGTGTCCTCCAGCACGTCATGCAGCAGGGCGGCGATGACCGCGTCCGAGTCCAGACGCAGATCGATGAGGATGGAAGCCACGGCCAGCGGATGAGTGAGAAACGGTTCACCGCTGGCCCGGTTCTGCCCCCCGTGCAGCGCTTCGGCCCAGCGCACGGCGGCCAGGATCCGTTCCCGCTCCGGGGCCGTATAGGTGTCGAGTGTTTTCGAGAAAGTCTCTGTCAACAGGGCCGGGTTTTTCATATATTTACACAAGCGCTCGTTCACCCCGCAGCACGCGCTCCCTGGCGCCCAGATCCCGCCGGGTGTCGATATTAATATAACCACATTCACGCATTTTTTGCGCGCATTTTTCCATTTGTACCGGGTCGGCCTCCAGGAGGAGGACGCCTCCGGCTGCCAGGCGCGCGGGTGCCGACGCGATAATGCGGACCAGGAGGTCGGCGCCGTCGGCGCCGCCGTCCAGGGCCACAAGCGGTTCGGGCCAGCCGCTTTCCTTAAGGAGGCGCGCCTCTTTCCGCCCCACGTAGGGTGGATTGGACACGATAAGATCGAACATTCCCCGTACGCCTTCCAACAGGTCGGATACGACGAAGGGAAGCGGACGACCCAGAAGCTTGCGGGAGTTTTTCTCGAAGACCTCTCCCGCTGGCGGGGAGACGTCGGCGCCGGTCACGTCGGCCTCCGGGAACCAATGGGCCAGCGTCACGGCCAGGCACCCCGAACCGGCGCAGAGGTCAAGGACCCGGGCCCGCGGGCGCTTCTCCAGAACAAGCCGGGCTTCCTCGACCAGGGTTTCCGTATCGGGCCGGGGCACAAGCACCCGTTCGTCCACATAAAATTCCAGTCCGTAGAATTCCTTCCGGCTCCGGATGTAAGACACGGGCTCGCCGTCGCCGCGCCGCTTTAAAAGCACCCGGTACGTCCGATAGGCTTCCCCGTTTATGTCATCGGGATAGGAAAGAATGAGCTGTTCCTTGCCGCAGCCGAGCGCCTCCCCCAAAAGTAGGCTCGCGTCCAGCCAGGGGGTGTCCGTCCCGGCGCGGACCAGAAAGGCGACCCCCTCAGCCAACGCTTCCCGGACCGTCACGTCAGACGTTCTCGCGGGAGAGTTTAAGTTCGCGGGCTCCCATCTTCAGGGCCTCCACGACCTCGTCCAGTTCGCCCTCGAGCACCCGGTCCAGCTTGTAGAGGGTCAGGTTGATCCGGTGGTCGGTCAGCCGGTTTTGCGGGAAGTTATAGGTGCGGATGCGCTCGCTGCGGTCGCCTGACCCGATCTGACTGCGGCGCGCGTCCCGCCGTTCCGCCTCTTTGCGCCGTTCCTCCAGTTCGAAGAGCCGGGCGCGCAGCACACGCATCGCTTTATGCTTGTTCTTGAGTTGGGATTTTTCGTCCTGGCAGATGACCACCAACCCCGTGGGGATATGCGTCACGCGCACCGCCGAATCCGTGGTGTTGACGCTCTGGCCGCCCGGACCGCCGGCCCGGAACACGTCAATGCGCAAATCCTCGTTTTTAATCTCGATGTCGGTATCCTCGGCCTCGGGCAGCACGGCCACGGTCACGGCCGACGTATGGATGCGTCCGCCCGCCTCGGTGACCGGCACGCGCTGCACCCGGTGCACACCGCTTTCGAAGCGAAGATTGGCGTACACGCTTTTACCTTCCACGGAAAAGATGATCTCCTTAAAGCCTCCGATGCCGGTACCGTGCTCGGACAGCACCTCCACCCGCCAGCCCTTTCCCTCCACGTACTTCTGGTACATGCGGAAGAGGTCGGCGCCGAAGAGCGCCGCTTCCTCACCGCCCGTGCCGGCCCGAACCTCCATGATGATGTTCTTGAGATCCAGGGGATCCTTGGGAATAAGCAGATACTGGATTTCCTCCAACACCTTTTCCCGCCGCTCGGCCAATGCCGCGCACTCCTCCTCCGCCAGGTCGCGCATCTCGCCATCGGTCTGTTCTTCCAGCAGGCGTTTGAGTTCCGCCAGGTCCGCTTCGGTTTTTTCAAGAACCGCGGCTTGTTCCGCCACCTCCTTGAGGCCCGCGTATTCGACCATCAATTCCTTGTATTTTTTTTTATCCTTCATGGCCGCCGGATCGGACGCGGCCCGTTCCAGCTCGGCGCAGCGCGCCTTGACCTTTTCCAGCCTATCGGTGAGGCGCATGGTCAGTCGGTCTCCACGAAAAAGGGACACGTATACACGACGAGCTCCATCTCGGTGCCATTGGCGGTTTTCACGATGGGGGCACCCTCTCGGAGTTTTTCATGTACGAAGCAGTCGTCATGCTTTTTGCACAAAGGGCAGGCGCCATTGCCCCGGGGATTGAAATTGATCTGCATGCGGTATATTACTACAGAACCCCGTTTTGGGCAAGAACGGGCAATTGACGGCAAAAAAAACCGCCCCCCGCACCGGGGAACGGTTCAATTATCATTCTCTAGCGGAGTTTCACTTGTTGAGCTTGTCGCAGATGTCGGCAATCACCGGCAGCCTGACGGTGGCGCCCATGAAGGCCCGCACCATGACGAAAACCCAGAGCACCAGCATGGCGATCCAGATCAAAATGGATATCACACCCCAAATACTCCAGAGGACCCAACTGATGGCCAGAAAAAGGGCGCTGAAAATGGCCAAAACGATGGCAACGCCAATGATGAATATATTGAGGGCGATGGACTGCAGTGCGTGAAAACGAATCGCTTTATTATCTTTCTCCCCGAAGAAGAAAATAAGACCGGTGATGAACAGCGCGATGTAACTCAAGCCGCTTTCAACGTTCTGCTCCATTCCCATGCTGGTTTTCTTTTTTTCTGGTGTTGCCATGTATACTGCCTCCTTTTGATTATCCGGTCATGTTGCTCCAAGCGTTTCGGCTTTGTCACTATGAACCGTCATGTGGGCCGCGGCGGGAAAGACATTTTCATCCCGGCCGTGCGCTCTCTGCAACTTCAATATACCGCAAGCGTCGGTCTTTGTCAAAAACATTTTCCCGCGCCCTCCCTGAGCGGGATACGAAAAGGTGCGGTGGTCATCGGCCTACCCTCAGGCGGCCCTGCCATGCGGCGGGTGATAACGCACGAATTCCCGACCGCCCGGTGATCAGGAGACCGCCGCCACACCTGTTTCCTGATCACAAAGCTCCATTTTTCTCATTCTTTTTAAAACCGTCATTGACAACCAGGGGGTTTTAAAATACCATTGGGCTATGGAACTCGACAACGAGGTGGAAAGACTCGAACCCGAACCGCTGGAGGACCAACCCAAGCGCAAGGAAGAGAAACCCCCTTCCTTTTTCCAGCGCCTGTTCGGTTTCCTGCTCGGGTCCAACGACCCGGAACACACCAAAAAGAGACTGCTGCGCAGCATCGCCAAAGCCCTGCGCCAGTCCCGACTCAAGTTCTATCGCCCCCGTAATGAAATCGTGGAGCCGAACCTGGCCCGCTTTTTTTTCGAGTTCTACAAGGTGCTGGGCCCGGCCCAGACGCTGGTCAAGCACGCGGATTATTCCGGCGCGCTCAAGACCATCATCATTGAAAACACCCTGGACGACTCCACCCTGCAGGTGAGGGAGAGCCTCACCGAGGACGAAATCCGCAAACGCGCTCTTTCCCTGCCCCTCAAGGAGCTGGGCAACCAGATCAAGGACCAGCTGGTCACTTTCTTTGCCGCCTTCGATATGGAAAAGGTGAAGCAGATCAACCACACGTACCATCTGCTCAGCCTGCTCGTGGATCTCATCCATTTCGATTACTACTTTCTGCTCAAGAAATTCGATTCCAGCCTCCCCGAGAACAATTACATGTTTTCACCGCGCTTCGACCCCATCAACGCCGAGTATATCGTGGAGGACCTCAAGGAATTCCTGGATATCACCTCTTCCGTCAACGAGGGCGAAAACTGGGACGGCATACTCGACATTCTCAAGGAATACCGGAACGTGGACGTGGTGCCGCGCATCGGCTGGAAGAAAACCGTGGGCCGGATCCGGGACCTGAACCGCAGTCGTATTCTTTTGCTCATGATCCAGCACATCGACAAAAATCCCTCCTACAAGATCAAGCCCCACCTGACCACGGAGAAAATCGTCGAATCATACCTGGCCAAGCTCAAGACCCAGACCGAACTGACCCTGCAAAAGATCTACAAGGAGAAGCACGAAAGCAAGGTGGAGGAGCTGACCCGCGCCATTTTCGGCACCGCCTCCATCTCCCGCCTCAAATACTATACGGAAAAGGCCAACGCCGGCTTTGCCAAGCGCATGCTGGGCGGGTACACGTTCGTCCACCCCCTGAACTTTCTCAAGGCCTTCCTGCTCGACTACCTGAAAAAGGACATTCGCGAAATCATCGACCTCTTGATCATCAAGGGCAAGTGGACCTCCAACCTCATTTCCCAGCAGGTCTCTGAGTCGTTCCACGTGCTCCTGCAGATTTCCGAACGCATCACCGAATTCGACGAATCGGTGAACGAGGAAACGCCCACCGGCGCCAAACTCAAACTCTACCTTCATAAGTATGAGAAGGACAAACAGGGAGCGCAGAAGGTGCTGCGTCAGATGCTCAAGGAGATAAACGATATCGCCAAGGCTCTCATTCACGAGTCCGCCCAGCACCTGATCACCATCGGTAAAAACCTGAAGCTCATGCTGGACGACCACCAGCGCCACAGCCACGAACTCATCATCAACTGGAAGGAAATCGAAATGACGACCGATAAGAACCTCAAGGAATTCATGGTCGGGGTCTATCGCAAACTGTATTATATGGTGAAACTCCTCCAGGTCTTCATCAAGGAAGACTAGCCGCATGCCGCAGGTTCCCGTCTATTATATCCCCCTCTCCCCGGACTCGCGGGAGGAGGAACGGGAAGCCGCCGTGGCCCGGCTCCTCTCGCAATGCCCCGCCGCCGCGGTCTTCACTCCCGGCGACCGGGTGGCGGTTAAAACCCACGTGGGCGACCGCACCAATGACACGCACATCAAGCCGGGCGTCATCAGGACGGTGGTGGACTGGCTGCGGCGGGCCGGAGCCCGCCCCTTCCTCACCGAAACCGCCACCCTGTACAAGGGTGAGCGCTTTGACGCCATTTCCCACCTGGAACACGCCTTCCGCCACGGCTTCACGTTTGAGGCGGTGGGGGCGCCCTTTGTCATGGCGGACGGGCTGCTGGGCAATACCGAAATCGAGGTGGAGATTCCCGGCCAGCTTTTACAGAGCGTGCACATCGCCCGGGAGGCCGTGCTGGCCGACGGGCTGCTGACCGTCTCCCATCCCACCGGGCATCTGGGCACCGGGCTGGGCGCCTGTCTCAAGAACCTGGGCATGGGCCTGTCCAGCCGCATCGGCAAACTGCGGCAGCATTCTTCGGTCAAGCCGTTTGTGAAGAATGACCGCTGCACACTCTGCGGGGCCTGCCTTAAATGGTGCCCGGAGGAGGCGATCATAGAGCGGGACGACAAGGCGTTTATCATTACCGAAAACTGCACGGGCTGCGGTGAATGCCTGGCCGTGTGCAACTTTGACGCCGTTTCCTACAACTGGGGCACGGAATCGGCGGAACTCCAGAAATCCGTGGCCGAGCACGCTTACGGCGCGGTCATCGGCAAATCGGGCAAATGCCTGTTTATAAACGTCCTGGCCGACATGACCCTGGACTGCGACTGCATGGCCAAGAAACAGCCCAAAATCATGCCGGACGTGGGCGTCATCCTTTCCCGCGATCCGGTGGCCGTGGACCAGGCCACCCTGGACCTGACCAAAGCGGCCGCCAAAAGGGACCTGGGCCGGCAGAGTTATCCGCACCTCGATCCCACCATCCAACTTTCCCACGCCCAAACCATCGGGCTGGGGACGAGGGAATATGAGCTGATAAAACTCTGAAATCGTTTCGTTCAAACCAACCAAGAACGCAAACATAGTCGGACAGGGCTATAGTGAGCGCAGTGCGATAGTTGCATTCTTCTGTGTTTGATAAGTACCGTCGGCATAAAACGGTTGACAAGCGAGTCTCTTCACGATTAACTGGTATTCATATCGTCATACCGTATTACGGAGGCTAAAAGTGTATCGTATTTCAACTTTTTTTTTATTGATCATGATATTAACCGTCTTTTCATTCGCCGTAATGAGTTGCGGTACCAGCCCCTATTTGAAAGAACCCGTAGATGAAAACGTCTCCCTGGTATTCGGGTATATTGACATGAGTGAAGCAACTAACTATTTGGGCTCGCTGTACATGAAACGATTGTCACCGTCCAGCGCGGATCCTTTTTATGGTTTCATATGCGTTGACGGGATGTTTTATTTGGGTGATATTCCACCTGGAATTTACAAAATGTATGAGTTCAGCGGCGGCAATACTATATACAGTCTACCGCCGCAGGGTAAAATGCCCTGGGATCCCGTAATTGAAAAACCAGGTTTATATTACATGGGCACGTATACATATAAGAACCAACCATCAGGCTTTTTTGAACTCGGTAAATTCGGTTTTGAGAAATCCGACACACCTTCGGAAAAAGAACTCCTTGAGAAGCTGCTCAAATACGCCGGAGATACCAAATGGAAGGCGATGATAGAAAAAAGAATAGGAGAATTGTGATATGAAAATAAAGCTGTCCGCAAATGGCATTTTGCTCGCATTCGTAATTTTGTTGCTCTTCAATTGCGTCTCTTCCAAGGAATTTGATGGCAATCTCAACAATATTGGGTCTGATATTATAATAGTCGGTTCATTCGAACTCGAACCGCCCATGGCCGGGGATGAGCAGTATTTTGGATCGACTACGGTGAACGCTGAAGCAATGATTAATGATATATACTTCGTTATCGATCGGGAAGCGTGTAATGGCTGCGTCGCCAATCTGTCCAATGCCGGCAAGTACGCTAATATCGAATTAGGAGAAACGTTCTTTGTTCGACAGCAGAACGGCGAGCGGTTTTTTATTTCCGGACTGTTTATGTACAAGGAACAAAAGGTCACCCATATGGAGTATCTCAACTTCCCGGGCCCTTTTGAATTTCGTATCCCGACAGGCGCCCGCGCCGTATATGTGGGCAACATTATTTTCCACCGCGATATATACAATACCATCACTAAAATCGAAATCACTGATGAATACGACAAAGCACTTACGGCGATGGAAAAGAAATTCGGATGGAAGATGCAGATGCAGATAAAGCCATTGCTGCACTCAATGAATATGAATATGATGGTCGCGCGCTGCGTGTGAATGAGGCCGAGGAGCGCGAGAATCGGCGCGGTGGCGGTGGCGGTGGTGGCCGTCGACGCAGCAGCGGTGGCA
>CAYQRT010000093.1:0-10241 GCA_964419695.1 uncultured Spirochaetaceae bacterium
AGAATCCTTGGAGTGATCCGGCGATAATGACGGCTGAAAGAAGGCTTTCCATTGTGCTTTTAAACTCTGTAGTATCGGCAAATCGGTTTTCTCTCAATCCATTCCGTCTCCTGAATGCGTCCTCTGGATGCGCTTCTACCCTTCATCTCCAAACAGGCGGTGACGCCACGCAGAGCTTCCGGGCGGCGAACAAAGGCGACAAAGGACATCCTGCACCCGCATTATGGAAAACAACAAGGTGGTTGCCGATGGCAATAGAAAGGGTTACTGTAAAGATGGAGTACAATTATGTCATATTGCGTCATTCTGGGTGACGGTTTCGAGGACGTGGAAGCCGTGGCTGTCATTGATGTGCTGCGCCGGGCGCGGGTGACGGTGGATATATACGGCGTGGGCCGGGAAGAAATCACCAGCCGCAGCCACCTGGTCTATAAGGCGGAGAAAATATTCCGGACCAAGGCAGAAATCGATCTTGAGGAATACGATGGCATCCTCCTGCCGGGCGGCCCCGGTGTGGACGAGCTGGTGGGACATACTGAACTACTGAGCGTCATCAAGGCGTTTCATGCAGCGGGCAAACTTGTTTTTGCCATATGCGCCGCGCCCCGCCTGTTGGACGCGGCCGGCGTTTTGGAAGGTCGCCGGTACACCTGCTATCCGAACACGCCGGTGCGCAGCGGGACGCGGGTGGACCAACCGGTGGTGGTGGATGGTAATATCGTCACCTCCCAGGGAGTGGGAACCGCGTTGGCGGCGGCCTTGAAACTGGTGGAGATTATTATTTCCCGATCCGAGGCCGGTACCCAAGCCAAAAAAATCCTCTTCCGGAACTGAGTCCCGGTTAAATTTTCTTTTTCCCTGTCACCCGGGCGGCCGTGAATCTGAGCACGGTGGTGGCGGAAAGCACTTGGGGATCGAAGACAAATCCCGTCCGCCCGCTGTAATGTTCCATGAGTGCCTGCAACCCTACCTCGCGTTCGCGTTCGTCTGTAACAATATCCAGCTGGCCGAAGCCCACCACACTGCTGTACTTCATGCCCCAGCCGCAGCCATTACCGCCCTCGACTAATACATGATCCACGTCCACGCTGAAACAGGCGCGGGAATTGGTGCGGATGATATCCAGCTTGCGTCCCTCATTGGCGCAGTGAAAATAGAGGATGACGCGGGCGCCTTCGCGCCGGAAGCCGTAATTGAGCGTCACGATGTAGGGCTCCTGCCCGTCCACGAGCGCCACCCGGCAGGCATCGGCCCGTGATAGAATCTCGTCGATCTCTGAGGCGGCGGTGATTTCCCTGTCTGCTCGGCGCATATTGAAATTATTCCTTCCTGGCGTGTTTCTAAGGGAACTTCGAAAACCATCCATAACAAATAAACGAGGGTCTTTTGAAGTTCCCTAGATAAGGGCGGTGGAGAAATACCGTTCGGCGCGGTCCGGGAGAATGGTGACAATGCGGGAGCCGGGTGCGTGGTTCTTTACGGCCTGCATCGCGGCCCAGACATTGGCCCCGGCCGACGTTCCCACCAGCAGTCCCTGGGTGCGGGCCAGGAGGCGGGCGGTTTCGATCGCATGATCGTCGGTCACCTCCACCACCTCGTCTATCAACTTCGGATCAAGGACCGAGGGCACGAATCCGTCGCCGATACCCTGGATTTTATGCAGGCCGGGCTCGTGGCCCAGGAGCGCGGAGACGTTCTTGGGTTCCACGGCCAGGATCCGCACTTCCGGATTCTTTTCCTTCAGGAATTTTCCCACACCGGCCAGAGTGCCGCCGCTCCCCAGTCCGGAGACGAAGACGTCCACGCGTCCCTCCATATCCTCCCAAATTTCAGGTGCCGTGGCGCGATAATGAATTTCAGGGTTGTCGGGATTCTCGAACTGGTCCGGAACGAAAACCGAGGGATCGGCCTGTTTGATTTCCGCTGCTTTTTTGAGACAACCCTCGATGCTGTCCGCGGCCGGGGTGGTGATTAGTTTGGCGCCCAGGGCGGCGATGATTTTTTTTCGTTCCTCGCTCATGTTTTCCGGCATGACGATGACCACCCGGTATCCCTTCTGCACGCCGGCCAGGGCCAGCCCGATACCCGTATTGCCCGAGGTGGGCTCGACAATGGTCATCCCTGTCTTGAGCGCCCCGCATTGTTCCGCTTGTTCCAGCATGAAGAGGGCGATACGGTCTTTGATGCTGCCGCCCGGATTGAGAAATTCCAGCTTGGCAAAAACGTCCGCGCCCGTGGTCTTCCTCAGAGAAAGAAGCGGGGTATGGCCGATGCAATCGAGAATGGAATGGATGATCATGACGATATGGATCTCCTGTCGCCGGAGGATGGTCAAAATCTATCAGGAAACGCTTGGGCACGGCAAGCCGTTATTTTAATCGCTGGGAGAAGGCGGCGCGGATCCAGCCGTCTCTCAACCGGCGGGCCAGCCGCATGTTCATGACATCGTCCGTGTCATCCTCTTTGGGTGTTTCCATGATAGCCGCCAATTCCCGCAAGCGAGGCTCCCGGAGGAGACTTCTCATGCCTTTTTTCCCGATATACCCCCGGCCGATGTGAGTATGCCGGTCGCGGCGGGAACCGGGGGGCATGAGTGAATCATTCAGGTGAATGAGTTTTACGCGATGCAGGCCAATTACGCGATCACATGCATCCAGGGTGCGGACAACACCCGCCGGGGAGGAGAGGTCATATCCGGCCGCGCACAGATGCGCCGTATCCAGGCACAGCCCCCAGCCCGTCAGTCGTTCCAACCTGCCCGACAACGCGGCTATTTCTTCGAACGTATGTCCCAGCTGGCTGCCGGCGCCGGCCGCATTTTCCAGAAGCAGGGTGACGCCGGGCGGGATACGAGTCAGAGCCCGGTCGACACTTCGGGCCATGACGGTGAGGGCGGTGTCCCGAGTCTGCGTCCCCCGGGATCCCATATGGACCACTACGAAATCAATGCCCAGGAGACCGGCCCGCTTTAGTTCCCCGTTCAGCATCCGGCGCGATCGTATGAGAAGATTTTTATCCGCGGCGCACAGGTTGAGCAGGTAGCCGGCGTGGATGACCAGGGGCGTGAGGCCCGCCGCGCGCGCCTCCCTGCGGAAAAGGGCCGCCTCAACGTGATCGATGGGGTGTCCGGCCCACCCGCGCGGGTTTTGCGAAAAGATCTGGAGGCATTCGCAGCGGGCGGCGCGGGCCAGGGCGGAAACGGAGGAGAAGCCGCCCCGGATGGAGAGGTGGAAACCCAGCCTCACGTGAGCGGGGGCCGCTCGTCCGGCGGCAGGCCTGGTAACACACGGGCCGCCTGCTTGAGAATTACGGGGATCAAAAAACCGGGTGAGGCTTTGTCTCCCAGGTACGTCCGCAGTCCGGCCATGCGTTCCGCCAAGCGCGTGGTCGTGACCGCAACCTGACCTTTCAGGCAGCGCGCCTGGTGTTCATAGTCCACGGACAAGAGCAGGGACCCGTGCTGCAGTACCACGCCGTTCCGGCGCACCTGGGCGCTGCCCATGATTTTTTTCCCCCGGCAGCAGATTTCATAGGCGCTGGCGGTTGAAAAACAACCCGCACTCCGGTCGGGCCGGCCCTCCGGTCCCTTCATGTCGCAGACCAGGCCCAACTCGCCCAGCGCCTCTACGAATATGCCGGCTACAAGCCGGTAGGATTGAACAACACCCGAGGGCAGGAGTATTTCGGGCAGGATCAGGGCGTACGTCAATTCATCCTCATGGAGCACGGCCCGCCCGCCGGTGGGCCGGCGCACCAGGTCGATGCCCGCGGTTTTCAGGTAATCCAGGTCGATATCCCTTTCCGGGTTCTGGAAATACCCGATGCTGACGCAGGGGGGGTGCCACTGATAGAAGCGGAGGACCGGTTCGCCGGCCGCAAGCAGGGCTTGGTCTTTGGCCATGTTTTCCCGGCCCGTCAGGGGGCCGTCGATGATTACCTTCATTGCTTTCACCACCAGGACACCGGGATACCACAGAGGATACGGAGAGGAGGGAAAGGGAGTGGAGAAATAGTAACCGTTGTGCCAGCAGTCGGGTTGGGGTATGGGTTAAGGAGCATATATGTAGGTAATCTTAATTGGTTTTACTGTCAATGTACAACACTCATCCGTACCAGGTCATCCTCAATACAAAGCGATTTATTTTTCGCCTTTGTTCCCCTCTTCTCTCCGTGCACTCTGCGTCTCTGTGTCTCTGTGGTAGAAGTACGAAAGGTCCGGGTGGCGGGCGGCCTGGACTTCGTCCAGGCGGCGGACGGGAGTGGTGTGAGGCGCGTTTTTTACCAGGTCGGGCTGCCCCTCCGCTTCGCCCTTGATGGCGATCAGGGCGTCGGCGAAGGCGTCCAGCGTCTCCCTGGTTTCGGTTTCCGTGGGTTCGATCATGAGCGCACCGTGAACAATCAGGGGAAAGGCCACGGTGGGCGGGTGGAAGCCGTAGTCCAGCAGCCGTTTGGCCACGTCTATGACCGTAACGCCGTGCGGCAGGCCGGAAAGGTCCAGGACAAACTCATGTTTGGTCGGCGAGGGAAAAGCGAGGGTGAAATGGGAAGCCAGACGCGAGCGCAGGTAACAGGCGTTGAGTACGGCCGCGTCACTGACCGCAGCCAGCCCGTCGCCTCCCAGCGCGGTGATATAGGCATAGGCGCGGACCAGCACGGCGAAATTCCCCTGGAAGCCGCGGATGCGGCCGATGGTTTTGGAAGGGGAGCGCAGCACGAAACCGTCCCCGGTCTTGGCCGCTAGGGGTGCGGGCAGGAAATCTGCCAAGGCCCCGGATACTGCCAGGGCCCCGGCTCCGGGACCGCCGCCGCCGTGGGGGGTGGAGAAGGTCTTGTGGAGATTGAGATGGACGATATCGTATCCCATGCGCGAGAATAACGCCTTGCCCAGAAGGGCATTGGCATTGGCCCCGTCGCCATAGAGCAAGCCGCCCGCTTTGTGCACCAGGTCCGCCACGCCCAGGATATCCTTTTCAAAGATTCCCAGGGTGTTCGGGTTGGTAAGCATAAGGCCGGCCGTGTCCCGGGAAAGATGGGCGCGTAATTCGGCCAGATCCACGCGTCCCGCCGCGTCGCTCTTCAGGGTAACGACCGAAAAACCGCACATGGCGGCCGAGGCGGGATTGGTGCCGTGGCTGGAATCGGGCGTCAGGATGATGCTTCGTTTTTCTCCGCGGCCCAGGAAGTATTGCTTCATGATCATGAGCCCGGCCAGTTCACCGTGCGCCCCGGCGGCGGGGGTTAAGCTGACCGCCGGCAAACCGGTCACGGCGGCCAACGCCTCCTGCAGGTCGAAAATCAGCCGCAGGTTGCCTTGCACCAGGCGGTCGGGCAGGGCGGGATGGGCGTCACGGAAAGAGGGCAGCCGGGCCAGCATTTCGTTCACACGGGGATTGTACTTCATGGTGCAGCTGCCCAGCGGGTAGAAGGCATTGTCCACGCCCAGGTTGCGGCGGGAGAGGGCCGTGTAGTGGCGGATCACCTCCGGTTCGGAGGGGGAGGAGAGGCCGATGCGGTCGCGCACCAGTTCGCCCGGCGGCAGGGGCGAGGGAGGAACATCAAAAGCGGGCAGGTCGGAGCCACGGCGGCGGGCGCCTCCGGTTTCAAAGATGAGTTTCATGTGAGGGCCTCCGCCAGCCGGTCGATGTCCTCCCGGGAGTGCGTTTCAGTGACGGCCACCAGCAGACAGTCTTTCAATTCCGGGTAATCCCGCGCCAGGGGGATACCGGCCGCGAGGCCCTTCTCATAGAGCTTGTTCAGCCGCTCCTCCAGCTTGGGTATGTGCACGGTAAATTCATTGAAAAAAGGTCCGGCGAACGGGATCGTATGGGTGGTCCCGGCTGTGTCCAGGATTTTTTGCCGGGCATAGTGACTGCGGTGATAATTGACCAGCGCTGTCTGCCGCAATCCTTCCTCTCCCAGGGTGGCCAGGTAGACGGCGGCCGCCAGGGCGCAGAGCGCATGATTGGAACAGATATTGGACGCGGCCGTCTCACGCCGGATATGCTGCTCGCGCGCCTGCAGCGTCAGAACGAACCCCGGTGTGCCGTCCCTGTCCCGCGTCCGGCCCACCAAGCGTCCCGGCAGCTTGCGCAGCAACTTCTGCCGCGCGGCCAGCACACCCAATCCCGGACCGCCGTAATTCAAGCCCACGCCCCAACTCATGCCTTCCCCGGCGGTGATGTCCGCGCCGCAGCGGCCGGGCGGAGACAACAGGGCCAGGGAGAGCGCCTCGGTCCACAGGGAGATGAAAAGGGCGCCGCTGTTATGCGCGGCCGCGGCCAACCGGGCCGTATCCTCGATCAGCCCGAAATAATTCGGGCTTTGCGCCAGGAGCCCGGCCGTCTTTGATTGCAGGGCCTCTTCCAGCCGGGCCGGGGAGGTGACGCCGTTTTCGCAGTCGATTTCCTCCAGAGGGATGTCACGCGCCCGGGCGTAGGCGTGAAGCACGGCCCGATACTGCGGGTCTACGGCGCGCGAAACCAGGATGCGGCCGCCCGGTGTTTCCCGGGCCGCCATGAGCATGGCCTCGGCCGCGGCCGTGGCCCCGTCGTAGAGCGAGGCGTTGGTGACCGGCAGGCCGGTGAGGGCCGTAATCATGCTTTGGTATTCCCAGGCCGCCTGCAGGCCCCCCTGGGCCACCTCCGGTTGATACGGCGTGTAGGCGGTCAGGAATTCGCCGCGGGAAAGCACGGCGTCCACGGTGGCGGGAATGAAATGCGGATAGGCGCCGCCGCCCAGGAAGCAGAGGTCGGGCAGGCGGTTGGCGGCCGCCAGGCCGCGGACGTGCCGGACCAGGGCTTGTTCCGCTAGACCGGGGGAAAGGTCCAGGGCGGTGGGTTGCAGCGCGGGATCGATATCATGGAACAGGTCGGCCGCGGTCTGTGCCCCCGCGGCCGAGAGCATGTCCTTGATCTCCTGGTCGGAATGCGGCAGAAAATTCAGCGCGCCTCTCCTTCCGCCTTCCGGGCGTATGCCTCATGATCCATAAGCCGGTCGAGTTCGGAGGGATCGCTCAGGGCGATTTTGAACATCCAGCCTTCGCCGAAGGCGTCCTTGTTCATCAGTTCGGGGGCGTCCGCCAGCCGGACGTTCACCTCAATGATTTCGCCGGAAACGGGCGCGTAAATATCGGAAACTGATTTGACCGATTCCACCAGCGCGGTCCGTTCGCCCGCCTTGACCGCACGACCCACCTCCGGCAGTTCGACGAAGACGATGTCGGTCAATTGATGTTGGGCGTGATCGGTGATGCCGCAGGTGCCCATGGCGCCGTCGACTTTAATCCATTCGTGAGAGGACGTGTACCTGCGGTCTTGCGGGGTGTTACTCATGGTCTTCCTCCTTTAAAAGGGTAAAAGGGTCTTTTGACGATACGGGCGGGGTGGGCCCGGTCACGGATCATGACGTCGATGCGATCGCCCGGCGCGAGTTTCCGGTTCTCGATGAAACCCATACCCACTGACGCGCCCAGGTGGGGCGAGAAGGAGCCGGAGGACACCCAGCCGGCCTGTTCGCCCCCCACCCGTATCTCATAACCGGAGCGGGGCATGGCACGTCCGTCCATGACGAAGACGTACAGGCTTCTGGCCGTACCGTCTTTTTTCTGCTGCAGAAGAATATTCTTGCCGACGAAGTCTTCCTGCTTCCGGTGGTTGACAACCCAGGCGATGCCGGCTTCGACCGGTGATATATGTTCCGACAATTCATGGCCGTAAAGGGAATAACAGGCCTCCACCCGCAGGCTGTCGCGGGCGCCCAACCCGGCCGGTATGAGACGGCGGTCGCATTCACGCAACGCGTTCCAGATCCGTTCGGCGTAGGCCGTTTCCATGTAAATCTCCAGACCGTCTTCGCCGGTGTATCCGCTGCGCGAGACCACCACCGGCACCTCAGCCATGCGCACTTCCACGATATCGAAGCGGGCCAGCATGGCGAAGGGAAACGCGCCGATGCGGCTGGCGATATCCACGGCCAGAGGCCCCTGAATGTCGATTTTAGCCGTTTCCGCGGAAAGATCGCGTATGGTCACCGAATAGCGGCTGGCATGGTCGCGCAGCCAGGTTACGTCCTTGACGATGTTGGCGGCGTTGACGACAAGCCAATACCGGTTACGGTTGAAGCAGTAGACAAAGCAGTCGTCGATGGTGCCGCCGTGCTCATAACAGAGGGCGGCGTAGCGCGTTCGGTTGGGGGTGAGCGGTTCCAGGTCGCTGGTGAGCAGATGCTGCAGGAAGGGCAGGGCGTGTGCTCCCCTGATCTCTATTTCTCCCATATGGGAGATATCAAAGAGGGTGGCCGCCTCGCGCGTAGCCCGGTGCTCATCAAGCACCGAGCTGAACTGGAGGGGCAGCAGCCAGTCGGCGAACTCGGTCATCTGGGCGCCTTCCCGTTCGTGAACCCGGGCCAGGGGAGATTTTTTTAAAGTATTTATCTGAGGTTTCATTTTGTCAAAAGTGTATATGAAGGCGAATCTTTCCTCAAGTCCTTTTCGTTCACCCGGGGGAGCCGGTGGTGCGCCGGCCGCCCTTGACAGAAGGCGGCGGATTCATAGAATATGACCGACTTCCCCCGGAAAGGACTATCCATGAACTCTGTCAATGAAGTGAAGGCCTTCCAGGCCCTGCATTACAATCCGAAAAAAATCGCCGATATCGGCGCCTGTCTTTCCCAGCCCTATGACGTTATTTCTCCCGCGGCCCAGAACGCCTATTATGCCCGGGATCCCCATAACGTCATCCGCCTCATCCTGGGTAAAATTGAAAAGAACGACGATGAACGGACGAACCGGTATACCCGGGCGGCCGGCTACCTGGCCGATTGGAAGAAGGAGGACTGCCTGGTCCCGTCCGACCACCGGTCTTTTTACGTTTATGAACAGGTTTTTTCACTCCCGGGCATCGGCGAAAAAAAGCTCACCGGATTCATCGGTCTGGTCAAGCTTTCCGCCTACGGCGAGGGACGCGTCCTGCCTCATGAGCTGGTCCTGAAAAAGCCGGTGGAAGACCGGGTGTCCCTGACCAGGTCCACCCGGACCCAGTTCGAGTACATCTGGGGCATGTACCGCGATCCCGCCCGCGAAGTGGACGGGCTCTGCGAGTCGGGTCGGGAACAGACGCCGCTCATCGACCACGTGGAGGAGGAAACGGGCGTGGAACACCGCCTCTTCCGGATCACGGATCCCGGACTGTGCGGCCGCCTGGAGGAACTGATGCGGGACAAGAAGATCTACATCGCCGACGGCCACCACCGTTATCAGACCATGCTCAACGTACGGGACGAACTGAGGCGCGCCCATCCCCAGGCCGGGCCGGACGCTCCCTGGGAATACATCATGATGTTCCTGGTCAATACCGCTCACGAGGGTCTGGTCATCCTCCCCACCCACCGGCTTATCCACTCCCTGCCGGACGGGGCGTTGACCGCCCTGGAGGAAAAAACGCCGGCCTATTTCACCGTACGGGAATTCCCCTTTACGGAAAAGGATGAAGCGTCCGTGCGGAAAGACTGGATCAACGCGCTCAATACCGCCTCAGGAACGGCTTTCGGTCTGACCGTGACTGGTGCGTCCGTTTACCGTCTGCTGGTCCTGAAGGATCCCGCCGCGTACGCGGCATCGCTGACGCAACAGGCGACGGACGTGTGGAAGATGCTGGACGTCAACGTGCTCAACAGCCTGGTGTTGGGCAACCTGCTCGGCATCACCGAAGAACAGATGTCCCTGCAGAGCAATGTGGAATACTGCAAGGACGCGGACGAAGCGGTTGCCCGCACCGCCGGCGGCGAAATGCAGGCGGCCTTCCTCCTCAAGGGCACGCCCCTTTCCTCGGTGCTGGCCGTGGCCGACGCGGATGAAAAGATGCCGCGCAAGTCGACGTTCTTTTATCCCAAGCCGCTTTCCGGCCTGGTGTTTTACGAGATGGAGGCGTGATGAATCTTAAGAGGGCGCCCGGGATAGGCCCGCCCGGCGGGCCTGTCAAGCCTGCTGAAATCTTTTTCTGGCTTCCGCCACGATACTCTCCGTGGCCGAGGCGCCGATGCGTACGGCGCCGGCGTCTCTGACCGCCAGAAGCTGGTCCAGGGTGCGGATGCCGCCCGCCGCCTTGATGTTCACCCAGGGAGGACATGACTCGCGCATGAGACGGACGTGGTGTACGGTAGCGCCCTCGTACGTATAAGTCCCGTCGTCGCGCCTGACGAAGCCGTAGCCGGTGGATGTCTTGACAAAAGCCGTTCGTACCTCC
>CAYQRT010000094.1:0-10231 GCA_964419695.1 uncultured Spirochaetaceae bacterium
TCTGGAAGAGCTGGCCGGCTGCGATTGGTTGCGTTCGCCCGCGGACCACCCCGAGCACGCCTGGCATCTTTTTTACATCCGCCTCGTGCCCGGCGCCCTCTCCATCAACCGCGACGAATTCATCCGCGAACTGGCCGCCCGCGGCGTCGGCGCGTCCGTGCACTACACGCCCCTGCATGTGATGCCCTATTACCGCCGCACCTACGGTTTCCACCCGGAGGATTTCCCCGTGTCCCTGTCCGCCTCCCAGGCGTGCCTCAGCCTGCCCCTCTATCCCGACCTCTCCGACGAAGACGCCCATTATGTGGTCACCGCGCTCAAAGCCGTGGCCGGCACACACATCCCCGCTCACCGTAAAGCGTAACCCACGCCAGAGCGCTTTTCCCTCGTTTGTTTCCTCTCCCTTCGCGTTTCTCCGCGACCTTTGCGGTCATCTCTCCTTGTAAAAAGACGCTTCAATAAAAACGCGGTCTCCTGTATACTCAAGCGCAAAGGGCGGACAAGGCATTGAGCGTTAAAAGCGACACCATACGGACCCTGCGCGGCGGGCAACGGTTTCTCAACGATCTCACCTTCCCCCGGCTTCTGGAAACGCGCGTCATCGCTTCCGAGATATTCAAGGGCCGCTTCGAACTGGCGACGCCCCCGGAGCTCCCCGCCGGATGTTTTCTCCTGGCCGCGCCGGACATCCCCGGACTCAACACCATGACCGGCAACCGGGAGGATCTGCCTCTGCTGGCTCCGGGTGTCATCCGCTACAAGGAACAACCCCTGGCCCTGGCCGTGGGCGAAGACCTGGAGGCCCTGCTCCGCCTGGCCCGGGCCTTGACCGTGACCTACCACGAGGAAGTCCCCCAGTTGTCACTGGACACGACCCACCCCGCTGCGGGCGGCGAAACCCTGACCTGCGAACACGGCCAGCCGGCACGCGCCTTCAAACGCCCCGGGAAAACGGTCAGTGGCGAGTATGCGTCTGATTTTCAGGAATTCGGTTTCCTGGTACCGCCAACGGCGGTGGCCGTCTGGGAAAAAAACGTGCTTACCGTGTTTTGTCCCACACGCCATCCCTTCCACGTGCGGGAAAACGTGGCCCTGGTCCTGAGCGTACCGCCCGAACGAGTGTGCATTGTGGTGCCCGACTCGATCGAAGATCCGGGAGACAATGAAACGCTTCCCACGCTCATCGCCTCCCTGGCCGCCCTGGCGGCCTTCCACACCAAACGCGGCGTGCGCGTAACCATGGAAAGCTCGATTAAATTGCAGCCCGCCCTGATCCGCCTTTCCACGCGTCTCACCGCCCGCGGCACCATCGCCGGCACACGGGCCGAGGTATACATGGACGCGGGCGCCGCGGCCCTGCGCACACCGGACCTCTTCCACCGGGCCGTGTACGCCCTGCCGGGCCCCTACCAGCACCCGGCGCTGTCGCTTTCCGGCCGCGCCTTGATCACGAACAAAACTCCCTATGCCCGTTTTCTTTCCGGCGGCGTCACCGAGGCCTTCTGCGCCATGGAGCTCCACATCTCACGGCTGGCACGCGCGGCCGGCCTGGACCCCTTCGCCTTCCGCAAACAAAACCTCTTCCACCCCTCGTCGCATTCGCCCCGGGAACAGAAACAACTCCAGGCCGTGCACAGCATCATCGACGCCGCAGCCCGTGCCTCGGATTTCAGCCGGAAACACGCGGCCAGTCAGGCCCTGCGCACGCACGGCTCCGGCGCGCAGGACCTTGTATCACCCCTGCGCGGCGTCGGATCGGCCCTGACGTTCAATGGATTTGATTTTATTGAGGAGAAGGAGACCAAGGAACGCCATTCAGTGACCCTCACCCTGGAGAAGGACGGAAGCCTGCGCATTCTCACCTCCGCCCTGGAAATGGGACAAGCCTTGAAGACGCTTCTCACCGCCATCGCCGCGCGAACGCTTGAGATTAACCCGGATAATGTGACCATCGACCGCCTGGATACAACGCGGGTTCCCGATTCCGGCCCCATGTACGAAACGCACGCGCTGACCGTCATCGGGCGGCTCATTGAGCAGGCCTGCGTTCTGCTGCGGAAAAAAAAGAGCGCCTCACGCAAGGCCGTAACGGTTACCAAAACCGACGCCGGCGCCCGCTCCCGCGGCACCCGGGCCCGCACCGGTTTTCACTCCGCGGACGCCCCCGCCCTCTCCTGGTGCGCCACAGTGGTCGAAGTCGACATCGATCCCGCCACCTACCGGGTGCTGGTCAGGGGTGTCTGGACCGCCATCGATTCGGGAGTCATCCTCAACCGCGACATCGCCTGCGCCCAGGTGGAACGGGAGGTGAGGCGTGCCCTGGAGACAGCGGCCTACTCCCCCTTCGTGCACCGGCACAAATCCGTATTGCGGGAGGGATTCCCGCCCCTTACAATCACTTTCACCGAAACGCCCTACCCCTACGGGCCGCTCGGCGCCAAAGGCCTGGGCGAATTGCCCGCCCTGGGCGTGATTCCCGCCTGGCTGGCCGCCGTCTCGCAGGCCCTGGGCCGGGATGTCAGTCACTTTCCGCTCTCCGCCGCGGAGATCGCAGACATGATGGAGGAAACGTGAAAATCGCGTTCAAGCTGAACGGCGTGTCCGTGACCGTCGAGTGCCACCCTCTGCACTCGCTGCTTGACATCCTGCGGCAGGACTTCCGGCTCAAGGGCACCAAGGAGGGCTGCGGATCGGGTGAATGCGGCAATTGCCTGGTGTTCATGGATGCGGCGCTGGTGAACGCCTGTCTGCTTCCGGCCTTTCGCCTGGAGGGAAAACGCATCATGTCCATTGAGGGGTTCGTGAAGACGCGCGAATACGCGGACATCGAAAAAGCCTTCCTGGCCGGGGACTTACTCGCCTGCGGCTTCTGCACCCCGAGCCTGATCATGGCCGTTGAATCGCTGCTGCAGAAACGCTCCGCGCCCGGCCGGAAAGAAATCACCGCCTACCTGGCGGAGAACCTCTGCCTCTACGCCGGCTCCGGCCGGATGGTGGAGGCCGTGCAGGCGGCGGCGGCCCTGCGCAGGAAGAGACGAGATGGTAAAAAAATCAGATTCGGCGCACGTATATAAACCGCATACCCTGCGGGAGGCGCTCAACCTCCTCAGGGAGTACCCCTCGCTCCGCTGCGTCGCCGGGGGCACGGACCTCATGCTCAAACTGAAAGAAGGCGCCCCGGACGCGGTGCCCGCGGCGCTTCTGTCATTGGCGGAAGTGGATGAACTGACCAAGATCCGGCGCCGGGAAAACACGGTGGAGATCGGCGCCGCCGTACCGCTGGAGCGGATCATCTCCCTGGGCGGCAATGTGGTCCCCCCCCTCCTGGTCAAGGCGCTGTGCGGCATCGCCGGGCAGGCGGTGCGCAATCTGGCCACGCTGGGGGGCAATATCGTGCTGGCCTCGCCCTTCTCCGACGCCATTCTTCCCCTGATCCTTTTCGAGGCGCGTTGTGAGCTCCGGCGCTTCAACGCTCACACCTGGGCGCCCCTGAGCCGCCTGGTCAAGGCGCCCTGGAAGTTCACCCTGGAGCCGGGCGAAATTCTCACCGAAATCAGCCTGCCCATACCCCAGTGGGATGTGCGTCAATACGTAAAACTCGATATCATGACCCAGCCGTCCCTCTCCCAGCTGCGGTTCGCCGGTCTGGCCAAAGTCTACAAGGCCACGATCAGCGATTTCCGCGTGGCCTGGGGCGGCGTGGACCCGCTGCACCTGCGCAACCGCGAACTGGAGGCCATGGTGATCGGTTCGAAGATTCCATTCCCACCCAAACTCAAACAGCAATTCACCGTTCGCGTAAAACAGCTTATTGAAAAGGCGCCGCCCGCCTTCCTGCCGGCCACCTTCCACCGCCAATCGGCCGTCCGCCTGGCCCTGGCCTTTTGGGAAAGGGTGAGTTCACACCGGCCGGATTGACGGCGCGCCGTTCGCCTTGACGCCTCGTGCTCCTGCCTGTACAATCACCGACAGGCAACCGCCTTTGACCAGTCCTTGACGCACGGAGCAGACGCGTATGCGGCGTTCGATTTTTTTTATGCTCATCACCATACTCTGTTGTCTTCCCCTCCCCGCCCAGTCCGCGGCCTTCACCCTGGACCGCGCCGAAGCCCTGGCCCTCTCCCACAATACGGATATCAAAATGGCCGAGCAGGACGTGGCCATGGCGCGCGCCGACCTGGGCGCGGCCCGCGCCGAACTCCTTATCCCGGGCATCCAGCTCACCGGCTCCTTCGGGTACGCCGATCCGGCCGGTTCCTCCTCCCCCTACAACGACAGCTGGTCGGCCGGTCTGGCCGTGCGCAAGGATCTCTTTTCCGGCGGCCGCTCCTGGTTCGCCATGGAGGCCAGACGCCTGGCCGTCGACTACGCGGAATTGAAACTGGCGGATAAAAAGAAGGAAATCCTGCTCGCGGTCCGCACCGGTTATTACAACCTGGTGCTGCTCAAGGAAAAACTGCGCATCGCGATCGAATACGACGCCGGCCTCAGGTACCGTCTGGAATCGGCGCGCATCAACTACGCCAATGGCGTTTCCTCCCAGCTCGATTACCTGAAGGAGCAGGTCCGATACAAAAACTACCAGCCGCTGCTGCTCAAGACCCGCAATGACTACCGCATGGCCCGGCTCAATTACGGCACCTTCATCGGCTTTCCTTCGACAAGCCCTTCGACGGGCTCAGGGCAAGGCTCACCTCAAGGTGGGGAGCTTCACCCTGAGCTTGCCGAAGGGTTCGCCGAAGCGCCGGAGCCCGCGGGCGACATTCTCGATTCAATGAAAACGCAGGTTCCCACTGCCGATGAGGCGGCGATCATGAGCGCGGCGCTCACCAAAGACCTGACCCTGCGCTCGCTGGATTATGAAACCTCGGTAAACGAGGCTAACAAAGCCGCACTCTGGTCCGCACGTTGGCCCCTGCTCTCCGGATCGTTCAACTACAAATTCGACTACAAATCTTCCGGGGGAGGCGACCGTTCCTTCACGCCCGGTTGGTCGGCCGGCGTTTCCCTGGTCATTCCGCTCGATCCCTGGCTGCCCGGTATTTCCAAAGTCTCCCAGCAGCTGGCAGGCGCGGAGGCTCTGGCCGTAAAAAAGCGTCTGCAGCGCCGCCAGACCGAGGCGGCCGTGATCGCCAAGGTCAAGGCCCTCCTGGCCGGGTTGGCCGTGGCGGAAGAGAGCATCGCCGGCCAGCAGGAGAACGTCAAACAGGCCAAACTGGTGCGGGAAATCGCCCAGCGCCAGTACCGGGAAGGCGGCCTCTCCTCGCTGGACCTAAGCGACGCCGAACTGGCCTACAGCCAGGCCCTGGCCAATTACTGGCAGGCCCTCTATGACCGTTATGCTGACGTCCTGCAGCTGAATGATTATATAGAGTAAACCATCCATACCCCGGGAAACGGCATGAATAAGCAAACCAAACGAATTACCCTCATCGGCCTGGCCGCCGCGGCCGCGCTTGTAGCCGGGGTGGCGGCGTGGCGCGTCATTGACAAAATCGCGCAGGGTGCCCATCCCCGCCGCCCCAACGCCGTCACCGTCGGTCTCCTGCCGCTTAAAAAAGAGATGGTGGAAAAAACGCTTTCTTTTTCCGGAATCCTGGAGGGCGATCCGCAGGTCAAGGTGTACGCGGCCGTGACGGGCAAGTTCTCCCACAACGCGGCGGCCGAGGGTGAGATGGTGGCCGCCGGCCAGGTGCTGGCCTACGTGGGACGGGACGTGGTGGGCCAGACCTTCCAGCCCGCACCCGTGCGCTCGCCCGTGGCCGGCATGGTCAAGAAACTCTACTTCACCGACCGGGGCGCGCCGGTAACGGTCGACCGGCCCGTGGCCGAAATCACCGATCCCGCGCACGTTAAAATCGTGCTCACCGTGGGAGAAGCCGACTTGAACCGGGTGAAAACCGGCATGAAGGCCGTCATCCGTTCGCCTTATAATGCTTCCCTGTCCCTGAACGCCCGGGTCTTTTCCGTGACGCCCTTCGTGGATTCGGACACCTTCTCCGGCAACATCATCATCAAGGCGGACAACCCGGATCATGGGGCCACCATCGGCATGTCGGCGGCCGTGGACGTGGTCATCGAACGGAGTCCCGCCTTCATGGTGCCGGCCCAGGCGGTGCAGGAGGATCTGGACTCGTCCTTCGTCTTCGTCGACGACCGGGGCACGGCCCGGCGCGTGCCGGTCGCGCGCGGCTTTGCCAAAGGCGGCCGGGTGGAGATTACGGGCGACCTCCAGGAAGGCGACGTGGTGGCTACGGACGGCAGTTTCAAGCTCTTTTCAGGCGCCGCCATCGCCCGGCCCCGCGGAGAGTCCGACGCCGGCGGCCGGCAGCGCGGTCAGCGCTCTTCCGGCGGCCGGTAGGCAAGGAGCAGGTAATGAACTTGGCGGGCGTTTCCATCCGGCGGCCGGTCTTCGTGGTCATGCTGCTTCTCTCGGTCGTCACCCTGGGGTTGATCAGCTACGCCAACATCCCGGTGGACCTCCTGCCCGGCATCGAACAGCCCAGCCTCTACGTCTTCACTTCCTATCCCGGGGCGGCGGCGGAAGACATTGAGAACATTGTCACCCGCCCCCTGGAGAACGCCCTGGGCACGGTGGAGGGCCTCGACTCCATTTCCTCCCGCTCCCGGGAGGGAAGTTCGCAGATCACGCTCAACTTCAAGCTGGGCACGGATGTGCGTTTCGCGGAACTCAAAGTGATCGAGAAGGTGCAGCAGGCCTCGCCCGGCTTTCCCGACGGCGTGGCCGACCCGCGCATACGCCGCTTCTCCTCGGATGACCGCCCCATCATGACCATTTCCATCCTGGGGCCGCGCCCCCTGGCCGACTTGCGCGACCTGGTGGAGACCGACGTCCAGCCGCGGCTGGAAACCGTGGAGGGCGTGGGGTCGGTGAGCATGTACGGGGGGCAGAGCCGGATCGTCACCATCTCATTGAACGAGTCCCTGCTGGCGGCCAACGGGGTGACCTACAAGCAGGTGAAGGACGCCATCACGGCCAAAAACGTCAGCCTGCCCGTGGGCACCATGATCGCCGGCGGCAAGGAGACCAGCGTGCGCGTCTACGGCCGGGCCGATACGGTGGACGATATCGCCGACGTGCAGTTTACCTCCTCCACGGGCACACTGCTGCGCGTGCGCGACGTGGCCGCGGTGGCGCTGGGGCTGGAGGACGAAAACTCCCGCGCCCGGGTCAACGGCCGGAACGCGGTGCTTTTCTCCATTTCCAAGCAGAGCGGGGCCAACACCGTGGCCGTGGCCGAGGCGGTGCGGGAGGAACTGGAGCGCATGGCGGGCGACCTGCCCGGCGGCATCAGCCTCAAGGTGGTCAACGATTCTTCCATCATCATCAACCGCAGTATCTCGGGCGTACGCGACGACATCCTCATCGGGGCGATCCTGGCCGTGCTCATCGTCTGGCTCTTCCTGGGCCATTTCCGCTCCACCCTGATCGTGGCCTCGGTCCTGCCCACCTGCCTGTTGGGCGCCTTCTTCCTGGCCTACTTCGCGGGGTTCTCATTGAACACCATGACCCTGCTGGCGCTCTCCATCGCCGTGGGGCTTTTGGTGGACGACGCCATTGTGGTGCGGGAGAACATCTCCCGTCACATTGATTTGGGAGAGACTCCGGCCGCCGCCGCGCTCAAGGGCACCACCGAGGTGGCCCTGGCCGTGCTTTCCACCACGCTCACCATTCTGGCGGTTTTCATCCCCCTCTCCTTCCTGCAGGGGCAGATCGGCCAGCTCTTCAAGGAGTTCGGCCTGGTGGTGGCCTTCGCCATTATTATCTCCCTGGTCAATGCCTTCACCGGCGCGCCCATGCTCTCCGCCCACTGGCATGGCCGGACCGGCGGCACCCCCCGCAACAAGGTCTTCCGTTTCTTCTCCCTCGCGGCCCACAAATGGAACGCGCTCTTTAACCGCGTGGCCGCTCTCTACCGGCGGATCCTGGCCTGGTCGCTTGATCACAAATTCCGTGTGCTTTTCATCATGGCCGGCCTCTTCGCGCTCAGCCTGGTGGGCGCGCAGTTTCTGGGCTCCACGTTCATGTCCAGCGGGGACGAGGGAAGTTTTTCCGTGGACGTGGAGGTGGCGCCGGGCGCGCCGCTCGACTACATCGACGGGTACATCCGCGATATAGAAGGGTTTCTGGCCGGGCTGCCGGAGGTGGACACGTATTTCTCCTTTGTGGGCCGGGGCGGCGGCAACCGGGCCGAAATCAACGTGGACCTCAAGGCGCTCAAGGAGCGGACCGCCACCACCCGGGAACTGATGGGCCGCGTCCGCCGGTACATCCAGGGCAAATTCGAATCCTTCCTTTCCTACCGGTTGAGTGAGTCGGGCCGGTCCCTGATAGGCTTTCGCGGCGGCGGCGGGGTTTCCATCAATGTAAGCGGCCGCGACCTCAACACACTGCGCGATCTTATGAACAAGTTCGCCGCCGTCATGACCGGCACCTCCGGCGTCGCGGACGTGGACACCTCACTCAAACCGGGCGCCCCCGAACTGGTCATACGCCTGGACAAGTTCAAGGCGGAAAAATTGGGGATTACGGAAACGTGGCTCGCCAATTCCCTGCGCGACCTCATCTCAGGTACGACCGTGGCTTCACCCCTCTCCACCGGTGAACGCGAATACTTCATGGTCATCCGCCTGACCGAGTCCGCCCGCACCGGGGAAAATGATCTGAAAAACATGCTCATCACGTCTCCGGCCGGCCGCAAGGTCCCCCTGGCGTCCATCGCCCGATTTTCATCCTCGGCCGCACCGCGCGAAATCCGACGGGAGGCCAAAAGCCGCGTGGTACGCATCACCGCCGGCCTGGAACCGGGGAACTCGTATTCTGATGTAGTGGCGCGGGTGCGCCAGAATATCGAACAGGGCATCATTCTCCCTCCAGGGTACGCCTACTCGTTCACCGGTCAACAGCAACAGCTCTCGGACCTGCAATCCCAGATCGTCTTTGCCGTGGCCCTGGCCCTCCTCTTCATGTATATGATTCTGGCCTCACTCTATAACAATTTTGTGCAGCCGTTCGTCATCATGCTCTCCATACCGCTGGCGGTCATCGGGTCGTTCCTCACGCTGCTCATCTTCAACATTGACCTGGATATTTACGGGTACATCGGTTTGCTGCTGGTGTTGGGACTGGTGACCAAAAACGCCATTCTGGTGGTCGACTTCGCCAACCAGGCGCGTAAAGGGGGCATGACCCTGCGCCAGGCCATCCTCACCGCCGGGCCCGTGCGCCTGCGCCCCATCCTCATGACCAGCTTCTCCACCATCTTCGGCATGCTTCCCCTGGCTTTGGGCCTGAACGAAGGGTCCAGCGGCCGCCAGGCCCTGCCCCTGGCCGTGATCGGCGGCATGCTCGCCTCCACTTTCTTGACCCTGGTGGTCATCCCCATCGTGTATGAGGCGGTGGAGACCCTGTTCGAACGGGCCAAGAAGAAAAAAGCCAATTAAAGAGCCCCGCAATCGCTAAAGCGCCTCATCATTCTGTCGCTATATAAAGTATCGCTCGTGTCGGTCTGTAGCTAGACGGTCGATCAGTCCGCTTGATCCAACCCATACTTAATGCATCGTACAGCGGCCCCGTACGCCGGCACACCAGACTCTCTCCAGGCCTCCGGGACCGCGGTCGCGTTTTTAACTGGAGGAACTCCATGACGGGATTGTCAGCATCGTTCACCCGCTCGTCCGCCCGGACCGCCTCTCTGCCGCCCCAGGGTGTTAACCTCTCCCCGGGCTCTCTTCTCCCCCTGTCCTGTGAACAGGACAGCGATCTATCCGACTGCCGCCGCCTGGCCACCATGTTCCACATCGTGATCGTCAAGAGCGGGTCGTGCTGTCTGGAAACGAACGGGAACACCTATGTGCTTTTTCCCGGTTCGGCCGCCTGCCTCAACAACAAGGGCGATTTTCATTTTAGCCGCCCGGACCGGGTGGCGGCCGATATCGTCCTTTTCCGGCCGGAAAGCGTCAACAGCCGCCTGACCCTGGACAGCCTTTTTACCAAACCACGCCGTCTTTCGCCCACGGATATTCATGACAGGCGTTTGCTGGAGCCGTTCCTTCAGCGGTCCTCCTCTTCCGGAGGTATCCTGACCGTCGGTCCCGCTTCGTTCGGCCGCCTGACCGCTTCCGCGGCCGCGTTACGCCGCGAACTCGCCCGCCAGAATACGGATTGTTGGCCTTGCCTCAGCCGCTCCCACCTGATTGAGATTCTTTC
>CAYQRT010000095.1:0-10196 GCA_964419695.1 uncultured Spirochaetaceae bacterium
CCGGCTTGATTCTCGGGCCTAATACTCATACAATGTCCGCATATGACAAGTCCTACACCCGAACAAGGCCCGGAAGACGAGGCCGGGGCGGGGGGCGGCCGCCTGGACCCCGCGTCCGTCATCGCCAAACTTCACATGCTCATTGACGTCAACTCCGTCATCGTCTCATCGCTCGATAAGATTGAAGTTTTAAAATCGATCCTGGACCAGACCAAGATTCTCATGGACTGCGAAAAATCCAGCGTGCTCCTCATCGATCCGGCCTCCGAACGGCTCTATTTTGAGGTGGTTTCCAATGACGAGGAGATGGAGACCCTGCGCGGCATACGCCTGGAGAAGGGGGAGGGCATCGCCGGCAAGGTCTGGGAGTCCGAGAAGATCCACGTCATCAACCAGGCCCTCACCGACACCCGGGTCGCGCGAAAGGTGGACGACAAGCTGGCCAAGACCACCCATTCGCTCATCGCCGCGCCGCTGGTGGCCAAGGGCAGGACCCTGGGGGTGATGGAGGCCATGAACAAGCACGACAACCGCCCCTTCGACCAGTTCGATCAGGAGATCTTCACCACCTTGAGCCACCAGGCCGCCATCGCCATCTACAATGCCCAACTGTACGAGATGGCCATCCGCGACGGCATGACCAAGCTCTACATTCACACCTTTTTCTATGAAAGACTCTATGAGGAGTTCAACCGCTCCCAGCGCAAGCGGCGCGACCTGGCCGTGATCATGTTCGACCTGGATTACTTCAAGGCTTTCAATGACGAGTACGGCCATCGCCTGGGCGACGACCTGTTGGTGCGGACGGCCGCCATCATCCAGAAGAACAGCCGCGCCTCCGACATTCCGGCCCGTTACGGCGGGGAGGAGTTCGCGCTCATCCTGCCGGAAACCGACGACCGCGGCGCCTACAGTATGGCCGAACGGGTGCGGCGCAGCGTGGCCCGGGTAAAACTCGAGTCGACCGCGGGCGGGGCGGGCGTGACCATCTCCGCCGGCGTGGCGTCCTTAAGGGCCGACAATCCGGCCAACCCGCTGGAGCTTATTGACCTGGCGGACAAGGCCCTCTACCGCGCCAAATCCCTGGGCCGCAACCGGGTGGTGGTGTACAAACCGGCGATGGGCCGGCGGTAGGCCGAGGGCGCGTACCCGCCGGGACACACTCTTTCCGCGAATCCCACGTCTCATTTTCTCCCGAAAAAACACTTGACCTTCGGCCCCGTCTGGTTTACTTTAAAAATGAAAGTAACTTTGCAATGCAAAGTAACTGTGACCCTGTGGAGGAAAGTATGGCGGACAAGGAACGGCCGGGAATCGACCAACAGCATCTTGACGATCTGCGCACCATCAAGGAAACGCTCCTGCGGGCGGAAAAAAAACACCTGGTGGAGCCGTATTCGTATTGCGTGTGGGGCATCGTCAGCGTGCTGGGCGGCCTGGCGCATTTCATCATTCAGCAGACGATCGCCCATCCGTCGTTCAATTACTTTCTTTTTATCTGGATACCCGCCTTCGCGCTGGGCGGTTTTTTTGAGACGGTCGGTTTTATCAGGCGTATGGCGCGGGAGGCGCTCCCGCTGACGTCCAAAACCGTCATATGGCTTCTCATAGCCTTCCTGGGAGTCTGCGCCGCCTTTGCCGTGGTCGTCATTCTCTTTGTCCGGCTGCACGGTGAAGCGTACCTGCCGGTCGTGATCAACCTGTTTGTGGGCATCAGCCTGATAGGCTACGCGCTTCTTTCCTGTCCCCCTTTGTTCGTGCAGGCCTATTTCGTGCTGCTGGCGGGCGTTGTCAGTTTCGTCTTTCAGATTCCGGCGCCGTATTCGGTGCTGGTCACCTCGTTTTCCATCGGCGCGGCCTTTCTCTGGGCCGGCTGGTCCGCCTGGCGGAAGGACAGAAAATGAACCCGGACGAGTTGTACACGCGGTTTGACGGGGTATTTTTCGAGAAGACCCGCCTCTCCCTGCTGACTCTCCTGTATAAGGAAGGGGCGGTCTCCTTCAACCGTTTCAAAAAAATTCTGGGCGGCACGGACGGCGCCCTCTATTCCCATCTGAAAAAGCTCGTTGAGGGACGGTATATCACCGCCCGCAAAACAGTGGCCGACAATGCCGTGGCCACCCTGTATTCACTGACCACGCAGGGGCGGGAGGCGTTCCGGGATTACCTCGTTTTTCTGGAGGGAGTGGTGCGTGGGAAAAAGAAAGGCAAGGGAAGATGAACGGACTGCGGGCGGATAACAAGGAGATGGCCCGGCGTTTGCCCGGCCGGGGCGATCTGGACCAGCAGACCGGAGGCCGTACGCCGCCGGGCGGTCGGCCTTCAGGACATGGTACATCAGCTTACTGGCGGGCATCCCTGAGAGATCGGAGGTTATATCAATGAAATACGGAATTGCGATCATTATGTTCACCAGCATCGGGTTGGCCGGCCTGTGGGCCGACGACAAGGCCGAGGCCCTGCTCAAGCGGGCGGAGCTGGTCCTCTACCCGGACAGCTATCACGTGCAGAACACCCTCTCCACCACCGGACCGGGCAAGAATCCGGCACCCATCGTCTTTGACGTGCTGCATAAGAAGGATACGGGTACGGTGATGACCATCCTTTCGCCGTCGCGCTCCAAGGGCATCCGCTTTCTGGAGAAGTCCAACGGCCTGTGGATGTACAACCCCAAGGCGGGCTCGGGCAACGCCATCCGCCTGTCGCCGCGCAGCTCCTTTCAGGGCAGCGTCTTCTCCAACAACGACGTGAGCGACCCCAAGTATTCGGACGATTACGACACGGTCATCGCCGGGCGCGAGGCGCTGGACGCGGCCGGGCTGGGGAAGACGGACTGCGTGGTTCTGGAGTGCACGGCCAAAAACGACAATTCGGCCTACGCCCGCGTTACCATGTGGGTGCGGACCTCCGACGACTTGCCCCTGCGCATGGATTACTACGCGCGGTCGGGCCTGCTTTTCAAGCGCATGACGCTTTCCGGCATCAAGCAGTCGGCCGGGCGGCCGCGGCCCACGGTCATCACCATGGAGTCCTTCGAACTGGAGGGCACGGTTTCCACCGTGCTCTTCGAGAACATGTCGGTGCGCCGTGACCTGCCCGACTCCCTGTTCACCGAAGCCTCCCTGACCAGGTAGCGCCATGAGGTATGCGTGTTCCGTAGTCCTCCTTTTGGTACTGGCGGCGGCCGGCGCCGGAGCCCAGGAGTTGTCGTATTTCGGCAACGTCAAGCTCGACAGCGCCTGGCATCACGCGGAAAACGCGGTGGCGGACCCGGCCCTGCCCTGGCACGGACTCACCGACTGGCAGACCGCGGCCCTGACCGTGGAGGCGGACCTGCGGCTGACCCTGGAGACGGTGATGTTCCGCGTGCATCAGGACCTCTCTTTTAACCAGGAAGCGCAGTTTACCTACCGGCTTTTGGAGGGTTACGCCTCCTTCACCCCGGTCGGGCCGCTTACCATAACGGTGGGCCGGCGGCACCTGAGCTGGGGCACCGGTATCTTCTTCTTCCCGGCGGACAAACTCAATCCTATCGCCCTCGATCCCTCCACCGCCCGCCGCGACCAGGGGTTTCCCGGGGTGGCGGTGACCCTGTCGCCCAGCTCCGACTTCACCATAGTGGCCGCGGTCAGCTTCGAAGACTCACTGCAGCACACCACGGACGAATTCTTCCGGGATTTCCGCTACGGAATCATTTTCTCCCTGCTGGTCGGGCCCCTCAATGTAAAAACTGACCTGATTTATCAGGCCGACCGCGTCTTCCGTCCCGGGGGCGGCTTCACCCTGGACCTGGGCGGCTTCATCTTCTTTGCCGAGGCCGCGGTCGAACTCAACAACCGGATCCTCTACCCGACTTCGCCTTTGGCGTGGAGTGAACGACCGCTGTTGACGCCGTTCCCGTCGGTGGAGGCCGGGGTGCGGCGCAGTTTCAGCGCCGGGGACGCCACATTCTTTCTGGCCGCCGAGTACCTGTACGCGGGTGACGGATTCACCGCGCAGGAGAAGGATTGGTTCTTCCAGGCCCTGGGCGGCGCGCCCGTGCCCGAACACCTGGGCCGCCACTACCTGTTTTTCCAGGCATCATTATCTTTGGAGCATGTGTTTTCCACGGAACACGGGGTGCTCTGGAACGCACAGGACGGGAGTATCCTTTTTTCCCACCGGCTCACCCTGCTGGCCGTCGACAACCTGGACCTGTTCGCGGAGGGGCTGTGGACGGTGGGCGGCACGGATACCGAATTCGGTGCCGCCGGCGAACGCCTGCGTCTGTCCGCGGGCGCGATGTTTTATTTCTAGATTTTTAGCGCGGAAGGAGCTGCATATGTCGCTTATCGCTTTGGAACAGATTAAAAAGGATTATACCCTGGGCAAGACGAGCATTCACGCCCTGCGGGGCGTGTCGCTGGCCGTGAACAAGGGCGATTTCGTGTCCGTGGTCGGACCTTCGGGCTGCGGCAAAACCACCCTGCTCAACATCATCGGCTGCATCGACAAGCCCAACGAGGGGCGATTTCTCTTTGAGGAAGCGGATATTGAGACGCTCTCCGACAACGCCCAGGCCGAGATCCGGCTGAAAAAGATCGGGTTTATCTTCCAGTCCTTCAACCTGATCCCGGTGCTCAACATATTCGAAAACATCGAACTGCCCATGATCGTGAACAAGGTGCCGCGGAGAAAGAGAAAAGAGCGGGTGGCCTACCTGGTGCGCACCGTGGGCCTGGAAGAGTTCATCGACCACAAGCCGGACGAACTCTCCGGCGGACAGCGCCAGCGGGTGGCCATCGCCCGGGCCCTGGTCAACCAACCGTCATTGGTCATTGCGGATGAACCCACGGCCAATCTGGACAGCGTCACCGGGGACATGGTGCTGGACGTGATGGAGCGGTTGAACCGGGAGGAGAAGGTAACCTTCATCTTTTCCACCCATAATCCGGACGTGATGAAGTACGCCCGGCGGATTATCACCCTCAAGGACGGTTCGGTGGTGTCCGAGGACCGGAGGGAGCGTACCGTATGATTTTCCTCAAGATGGCCTTCATGAATATGATCAAGCACCCCAAACGCTCCTTCCTCATCATGGTGGTGGTGGCGGTCTCGGTCCTGGCCATGGTGTTGGTGGGCGGCCTGCTGGACGGCACGCGGCAGCGTTTTTTCGAGTCCATGTTCGAGGAAGCCGGCCACGTGCAGGTGCACGCCGCGGGGTACAAGGCCCGGCTGGATCCGCAGTCGCTCGATTACGTGATTGACGATCCGGACGCCGTCCTGGCCGCCTTTCGCGCCGATCCCGACGTGGTGAGGGCGGAGAAGATCCTGTCCTTCGGCACCAAGATGATTCACGGAAACAAGAACCTGCTGATTTTCGGCTACGGCGTGGATCCGCAGGGCGGGTTTTTTCAAAAAGCCCGGCGGGGCGTCAAGGAAGGGGCCTTTCTGCCCGGCGGCCGGGGGATCGCGATCTCACGGCGGATCGCCGGGCTTTTACACTGCGCCCGGGGCGACACGGTGAGCCTGCTGGTGGCCTGGGCGGACGGAACGCCCTATTACCTGAGTTTTCCCGTCACCGGGATCTTTGTGACGGATTCCCATGATTTTGACGCCAATTATGTTTTTATCAGCCACGCCAGCGCGGAGGCGCTCCTGGCCCTGGAGGGACAGACGATCGAGCTGCGGGTGGTCCTGCGCGATCCGAACCAAGCCGCCGCCTTCCTGGACCGTCAACAGCCGCTGCTGACCGGGCACGGTCTGGAGGGCGAAACCTGGCGGGACATCTTCGGGAGTTTCGTTACCCTGCTCCAGTTCTTCGACCTGTTCATGATCTTCATCAACCTCTTCGTCCTGGTCGTGGCGGCCACGGTCATCACCAACACCATTCTCATGAGCGTGTTCGAGCGGGTGCGCGATTTCGGCACCCTGCGCGCGGTGGGCCTGAAACGTCGCCACGTCTTCTCCATGATCATGCTGGAGGGCGGCCTGGAGGGATTGATCGGCGGGGCCGCGGGCCTGGTGCTTTCCCTGCCCCTGGGCCTGCTCCTGCAGTCGTCGGGTATCGCGGGCGGGGAGTTCGTCGAATCCCTCCATCTGGGATCCACCTACCCGTTTCTGCTTTCCGGCCGGACGCTGGTCTTCGCCTTCGTGTTCGGGGCTCTGGTGGCGGTGGTGGGATCATGCTACGCCGCCCTGGTCAACACCCGGATGAAACTCGTGGAAACGCTGCGATACAATTGAGGAGTGGGATATGGGACTTTTATATGTAGCCTGGCGGAATGTATTCAGAAACAAACGGCGGACCAATCTCAATGTCATCGCCATGGTCATCGGCATTGTGATGATGATCATCGGCGTGGGGTGGATGCGCGGATACCAGTCGGGAATCTTCAAATCAATGATCAATTTTGAGACCGGGCACATCCAGGTGCTCAACCAGGATTATCTGGCCCAGGAGCGCCGGCTGCCCCTGGACCTCAACGTGACCAACCTGGAAGAGGTGCGTTCCCGGCTGTTGGCCGACAAGCGGGTGGAAGAAGCCGCGCCGCGCATCGATTTCATGATGAAGCTGGGATTCCGCGGTAAATCGCGGATGCTCCTGACCCGCGCCATCAGTCCCGCCCGGGAAGCGCGGGTCACCATCCTGCACACCTTGATGGTTGACGGCGCCTACCTGAAAGACGGTGAAGGAGTGCTGGTCGGCCGGCCTCTGGCGGAAAAATACGGGCTGCACGTGGGCGACACCGTAACGCTGACCGCCTATACCAAGTTTTCCAGCGAGTCCAACGCCCAGGAAAACCTGGAATACGCCAAGGTAACGGGGATTTTCTTTTACGGCTATCCTGCGATCGATGATAATGTGGTCTACACCGATCTGGGCACCGCCACCCGCCTGCTGCGTTTCTCCGACGAGGCCACCAAGCTGGTGGTGCGGCTCAAGGACGGTTATGATCCGAATATTATCCTGCCGGACATCCAGGCGCTCCTTAAGGGAACCAACCTGGCGGCCTACCCCTGGGAGCGGTTCGCCCAGGTGGTGGTGTCCGCGGTCACGGCCGACGGGTCCAGCTTCGGATTCATGTTCATCGTCATCTACATTCTCATCATCATCGGCATCCGTAACTCCATGTCCATGTCCGTGGAGGAACGGACGTCCGAGGTGGGCACCCTGCGCGCGGTGGGCATGAAAAAACGTCACATCATCCTGCTCTTTCTGGCGGAAAGTGTCTGCATCGCCGGGGTGGCCATCGTCATCAGCCTGGTGGTGGGGGGCGTGATCGCCGCCCTGCTCCAGTTCGTGGGCTTCGATTTCGGGAGTTTCCTGCCCGAAGACATTCCCATCCCCTTCGGCGAGAAGTTCACCGCCGACTTCCGCTGGTTCGACTTCGGCCTGGCCGTACTCTTCGGCAGCCTGACCGCGATGCTGTCCGGGCTGTCTCCCGCGCGCCGCGCGGCCAAACTCATGATTGCCAAAGCCATGGGCACCCAGGCGGTCAAGTGAGGAGCAAGGTCCCGGGGCGCTGCCCGGCGGGAAGGGGGGAGCGATGATCGCGGTATTCATTATGTGCCTGGCGTTGTTTGTGCTGGCGTTGCCGGTGTATTACTTCTCACTCAATCATGCGCTGCTCGAAAAAAAATACGGAAAAACCAGGGGACGTAACATCGGCGCCCTGCTCGGGCGTATTTCGGGTTGGGGTTTTTTTCTGTTCTGGTTCGGCGTCTGGGTCGCTCCCCAACCGTCGCTGCCCGTCTCCCCGGGCGGGTGGGACGTTTCATTTCTCTATTTTCACACCAACTGGCTCTTTATCATCATCGGTCTGCCCCTTTTTGCACTTGCCTGTTGGATCGGAATCGGAAGCGTCTCGGAAACTTCATTAACAACGGCCGAAACGCACCGGGCCGACCAAGTGATCACGACCGGGTTCTACGGCCGGATGCGGCATCCGCAGTACACGGCCGGCCTGATCGCGCATGTCGCCTTCTCATTGGCATTGGCGTCTCTACTGTCGCTGCTCGTTTTTCCGCTCGTGGGTATGGCCGTTTGGCTCATCGCGCGTTGGGAGGAAAAGGGCTTGATCCGTGAATTCGGCGATACGTATCGTGAATACATGAAAAAAGTGCCCATGTTTCTTCCATTAAATAGGAAGAATACTTCAACTCTTCATCAACAACGAGGAGAACGTCGATGACACCTGCTAAAAAACGCTCCCACGGAATCCATTACGCCATTCCAGGTCTGGGCTGCCTGGTTCTGTTGGCCGCGGCTTTGGTGATCGCCGATGTCCAGCTCTGGGCGGCCGCCGCCGCTCTGGGTATCATATACGCGGTCTGCGGGCCGGTGTTTTTTCTGCCCGTGTTTTACTGGTACTGCCGCAAGTGCCCGCACGCCGCGGACGGCACCTGTCGCCATGTGATCTTCGGGCGGGCCACCAAGGCGCTGTTCACTTTACAGAAGCCCGCGCCCTATTCCACCGCGGAATTGATCTTGAGCCTGGGCCCTTTGGGTTTGCTCGTCCTTTTCCCCCAATACTGGCTTTTCGCGTCTTCCGTGTGGTGGGGCGCGGCCTTCTGGGTGCCGCTGGTCGCGGCGGGCGTCATCGTCCGCGCCGGGGTGTGCCCGGGGTGTGGGAACCGGATGTGCGCTTTGTGTCCGAAAAGGAGCACGACATGAAAGCGAAATACTTTACTTTCTGGCGCATATGGCTGATGGTGATGGGAGTCATCTGGCTGTTACTGGGCGGCGGGATGGTTGTTTCCTCCCTGATCGGTCTGGACATATCCTATATCAATGCTTCGTTTTGGCAGACGGCACCGCAGACGACTGATGTCAGAAATTTCCAGGGATTTGTCTACGGCGTCTACAGCGCCCTGATTGTGGTGACGGGGCTGGCCGTCGTTTTCATCACACACAACGCATTCAAGAAGAAAGAAAGATGGGGCTGGTATTGCATGCTGATCATGTTTACCGTATGGTACCTGATTGACAGTTCCTTTTCCCTTCTTTATGGCGTATATCTGAACGCAATAAACAATTCAGTACTGTTTGCATTATGTATTGCCCCACTGGTCTTCACCAAAAGAGAGTTCAGGAAAACTGCAATCGAACGGCAGCCGGAGAGGGAAGCGGGCGGGTCGGATTCTTGATCTGATGAAAGGAGAAATCATGAAAGCGGATAATATTCAAGCCGCCGACCACTCCGCCGCCGAACGAATGGAATCGCCGGACAAGCGAGACCGGAAGCGCGCTAAAATTCTTATTCTCTTTTTTAGCGGTACCGGCAACACGCAGTTCATCGCCGAGTATATCAGGGATCATCTTCTCTCCACTTGTCCGGATATTGAGTACACCATTACCCTGGCCGCGCTGGAGTGGGCCTCTCCGGAAATTGTGGCCGATTATGATCTGGTCTGCCTGGGATTTCCCGTCTATGAGGGGCGGGCGCCCGCGAACGTACGGGATTTTCTGGAATCACTGCCCGTCGTTCATGATAAAGGCGCTTTTGTCTTTAACACCAAAGGACTGGCCCAGGGGAGGGCCAATCGCTCTGTAATGACCCGGTTTTCCCGTCAGGGATTCCGGCCTCTGGGATCAGCCAGTATCATCATGCCCGCTTCCGACGGGATCAGTATGATGCTCAAGAAGGATTCGAAAAAGCTGAAGGAGTTTTCCACGCGGGATTTCTCCCAAGTGAGCGGGGCGGATCGACTGGTGGAAAAAATCGGCGCCGCCGTCCGGATGTTGCGCCAAAACCGGAATCTGGAGGGAATGCCTCGCGACGCCGCCGTCACCGTGCTGGGTTTTCTGATGACGGGAATTTTCAGGCTGATGTACGTGGCTTTCGGCGACCCGATGAAGAAAAAATTGCGGGTGACCGAAGCCTGTAACCTCTGCGGCATATGCGTGGAACAATGCCCGACGGGGAATATAACTGAAGAGGCCGGCAGGATCGTGTTCGGGAACAAGTGCGTCCTTTGCCTGCGCTGCGTTAACAACTGTCCCCGGGAGGCGCTGCAGCTGGGAAAGATGTCCGTGGGCAAGGGCCGCTGGCACGGTCCGGGCGGCGGCTACAAACCCCTTCGCTACAAGAGTCCCCGCACCGTTGCCTCCCGGAACGGGGAATAAAGTAATACTCCCCGTTAGGCACTCAGGCCGGGCAGGTATTCGCCCTTCACTAAAACGGCGTGTCCGGATGTCATTCGGTTTCAGGCAT
>CAYQRT010000096.1:0-9890 GCA_964419695.1 uncultured Spirochaetaceae bacterium
CCGAAACGACGAACACGTACGCCAGGCCGTGGAGGTACATTCCCATCCCCCATGCGTCCAGCCAGCGATCCAGCCGGCCCAGGAGGCCCGTGACCACGGTCAGGAGCAGGATCACGAAAAACACGGCATCGGCCAGCAGGGAGAAGCGGCCCTTGGCCAGGGTGTAGGCCGCCGCCCGGCGGGCCTGGGATTCGTCCACATAGGGGGCGAAGGCGGCCGGCACCTGCCCCGCCTTGTCCCGTCCGGAGCGCAGGTTGAGGAGCAGAAGAATCGTTTGCGCCGCGAATTCAAAAGATAATAACCCGATCACAAAGGCTGATATCAAGCCTGGTTCCACCGCTGCCTCCCTCTCTGCCGCCGCCGGGTTGCGTTCCGCGGATACGCGCGTCCGCATCCGTTATCCTCCATAACATACGCCCGCCTTCCCCTCCGGTCAAGGAAACGCTCGTTCCCGGGGAATTGCCAAGGGGAACGGCATCCAATATACTTGAGAACGCGTTTCGGCCGGGGTACGCTTTGCCTGCGCAAGGAACGCACGCCCAAAAGGATGATGAGTGAACTGGTTTTTAGGAAAAAAGGAAAAAGCCCCGGACCGTGAGGCCCAGGAACGGTTCCAGACCGACTTCGGACTCTTCAGGGAAAAACGCTTTCCACCGGTGGAGGACGCCTCGTATTCCTGCCGGGTAACGCACGGCGCCCTGACCATGGAAATCCGGAAGAAAAACCACTTCGCCTGGTCGCCCTCCCGCCTGTACCAGTACCGCGACTTTCACCTGTCGGGCACGCTCTCGTTCGACCGGGAAAACGGCCACTCGGCCTGCGGCTTCATCTTTCGTTTCGTCAATAATGAAAACTTCTATTATTTCCTCATCTCCAATTCGGGGGCCTTCCGCTGCGACGTGCTCTTCAACGGCCACCCCCTGCGCCTGATCGAATGGACCCCCACCCAGCTTCTGGACGGCGACCGCCATAACATCAGCCTGATCGTCCACGGCGAACATTTTTCATTTTACGCCGACCACGAATGGATGGCGGAGATCGACGACGACAAACTCGCGGCGGGCCGCGTGGGCATGGCGGCCCAGAATTTCGACGAGGAAAGGAAAGCCGTGTTCCGCCTGCACCGGCTGCAGATCGACTCCCGCCCGGTGGCCGTGGAAAAGGCCTTCTGGCGCTGGACCCGGTATGTGCCCGCGGAAACCGACGCCCGTGTCCGCCTGGCCCGCACCCTGTCAGCAATGGGAAACTTCTCCGCCGCCGCCGTGCAATTGAAGAAGGCGCTCAAGCACGATCCGGAGAACGAGGAGGCCCTGTTTCTTTTCGCCGTCTGCGCCGTAAACCTGAAAGTCTTTGACCAGGCCCTGGCCGCCCTGGACAAGGTGCTCGCGCGCCACCCCGCCCACCCGGAAGCCATCGCGGAAACGGCGAACGCGCTCTATCTCTCCAATAATTTTCTTAAGGCCCGCGATTTCATCCGCTCCCATCCGGAGTCCCTGGCGGCGTCGAGCCTGCTCTGGAACCTGCTCGGCAACTGCGAACACGCCCTGGGCAACCGGGAACAGGCGGCCGAGGCCTACGGCCGGGCCGGAGCGCTCGATCCCACCATGCCCCTCTTCCCTCTCAACCGGGCGCGCATGCTGGAACAAGCGGGCCGGCGCCCGGAGGCCCTGGAGGAATACCTGAAGGCCGCCCGGCTTTTCTTCAGGGAAGAGGCCTATACCGACCTCTCCCTCATCATGGACCGCATCACGGAACTCGATCCGGACAACGGCGAAGCGTTGGCCTGGGAAGCCAAGATGCTCTTCCACGAAAACCGCCGCGGCCAGGCGCGGCCCCTCCTGGAAAAACTGGCCGCGGCCGACACACCGGACAGCGCGGTGTATTACCTTTCCGCCCTGCTGGCCATCGACGACGAACGCCGCGAGGACGCCCTTCCCCTCTTGGAAAAAGCCGCCGCCCTGAGCCCGGATTACACCCTTTATTGGTGGCGCCTGGCCGAATCCAAACGGGCGCTGGGACGGGAATACGGCGGGGATCTGGCCCGGGCGGCCGCCCTGGCCCCGGATGATCCCTGGGTGAACAACCTGCTGGGCCTGGCTGCCCTGGACCGCGGCCGGGAACAGGAAGCCCTCGGCTATTTCACCCGGGCCCGGGCCGGTGCCGAACATGACAGCGACATTCTGCTCAACTTGTCGCAAACTCTCTTTCTCACCGGACGCCCCGCCGAGGCCCGCCGGCTCATCGACGACGAGCTGGGCCGGGTTGAGGACCCCCGTCTCTACAATTTTAAGGGCAACCTCGCGGTCCGTGAAGGGGACTACGAAGCGGCCGTGGCCCTGTATGAACGGGCCGTCCGCCTCGCCCCGTCCGAGGCCCTGTATATGGAAAACTGCGCGGCCGCCTGCCTGGAGGCGGAGAAAATCGCCCGGGCCGAAGAACTGCTGGTCAAGGTCATCGATACCCGGCCCACGGCCAGCGCCTACAACCTGTTGGGGAACCTGAGCGTGCTGCGAACCGAATTCCTCAGGGCTGAATACTGCTTTGCGGAAGGCCTGCGCCTGGAACCGGGTCATCACGACCTCCGGTTGAATCTGGCGGCCCTCTATCTGGATCGCTCCAAGTACCCGGAGGCCAAAGTTCTGATTGATGGACTCCTGGAGGAGAATCCCGCCGATGAACGGGCCGGCGCATTGGGAAAAAAACTGAGGGAACGGTTCGAGCTCCGCTTCACCTGCTCCCAGTGCGGACGCGAATGGTGGGTGTACCGCGACATCCCCCTCCAGGAGGTCGGCAAAATACGCGGCGAACCGCCCCCCGAATCTCCGGCCGGCCAATGCCCTTCCTGCGGCAATATCTACTGCATCGCGTGCGCCGGCGCACATTTGAAGGAAAAACGCTTTTCCTGCGCCGCTTGCGGCGAATACCTCAAGCTGTCGAACAACTATCTCCGGCACCTGGTGGTGGAATTCCTGGAGGCCGGAGAGAAAAAGGCGGGCGCGACCGACCCCTCCGCTCCCGCGCTTGACAAACCGTCGGAATGTCCTAATAATGAATAGGCTCCGGACAATCCCCTAGCGGGTTTTCGCCGCCTCCGCCGGTACGAAGTGCCGCCTCAATATAGAAGAATGGAAACGAAAACCCCCCTTCGGTCCGAGTTTGATTCTTCCTTGACGCTTAGGGCCGTCGCACAGAAGACGGCGGGGCGGGAAGGAAAAGAGAGGAATTATGAAGAAAATCTACCTGACGGCGCTTTTGTTGTCGGGGGCGCTTGGTGCATATGCGCAGGATCTTATCAATGCGGGCGATATCTTCAACAAGGTCTCAGATTTCTATGCCAAACTGAACGACCTGCAGGCCACTATCAGGATCACCAAGGGCGACAAGACCCAGGCCGGCGTGCTCTACTACAGCCGGCACAACCTGTTGAAGATCGAATTCTATGAGCCGAGCAAACAGGTCATCCTGGTCAACCGCGACAATTTGCAGATATACATCCCCTCCCACCAGACCATCCTCGAACAGCAATTCAGCAATTCGAGTACGGGCCTGGCCTCGTCCGGGGGCTTTTCCATACTGAAAAGCAATTACAGCGTCAGTTTCGCCGAAGCCGGCCTGGTCCCCTTAAGCCCCGGGTCCGGCGAACAGGTATACAAGCTGAGCCTCTATCCCTACGCCGGATCCAAGGAAGGCTTCAAGTACGTAATTATGTCCGTTCTGCCGGAAAGCTTTCTCATCCGCCGGATTGAGGCGGTCAACATCAAGAACGAACGCATCGTCTTCGATTATTCGAACATCCTCGTCAATCCGGGCATCCCCATCGCCCGGTTCAGCATCGATACGCCCAACCTGACGAACGTCTATCCCAACTTTCTCTACGGAGCGGAAGAGTAATCTATGGAATCGTTTGGGGAAAAACTGCGCGCCACCCGGGAGAACCTGGGTTATTCAATCGAACAGATCGCCCGCGATACGCACATCGCCAAAAAATACCTCATCGCGCTCGAGGGCGAGGATTTTTCCATTTTTCCCGGAGAAACCTACCTGAAAGGGTTTTTGCAGAATTATTCCGAGTACCTGGGCCTCGATCCCGAGGTGATGATCGACATCTATAAAAACATGAAAATCCAGGAACAACCCGTGCCCCTGGACCAGCTCCTGGACAAGAAAAACGGGGCCCGGCGAACGCCGGTGGTGATCGGCGTGATCCTGGGCGTGCTCGTGATCACGGGCGTGGTGCTGTTCTTCGTGTTCGCCAACCCTTTCCTCCCGGCGGCGGGCGGGGAAACCACCGCCGTCGAGCCCACCCGGGAATACCTCTACCAGGGCAAGGCCAATACGGTCTACGCGGTCAAGGGATTCGTGATCAAGGTGCCGCTCACCAATGAGGAGGCGCTCATCACCCTGCAGAAGATTTCGGATTCCACGGTCACCCTGGCCTACAAATACGGCAGTCTCGACTTCCGCGTGGGCGACCAGCAGTCCCTGGACCTGGACCGCGACGGGCGCAGTGACGTGGCCGTGGTCCTCAAGGAAATCTTCACCGAGCAGAACCAGCGCAAGGCACGGCTCTACCTCCAGCCTCCCAGCGCGGACTTGGGCGGTGAAATCGCCTCCAGCGCCCATGACCTCAGCCTGATTGAGCAGGGAGTGGCGTCGGTCATCCGGGAAGACACCGCGGCCGCGCGCTTCACCGTGGACGTCACCGTGATCAGGAATTGTTTCGCCGTGTATTATCTGGACAACAATCCGCGCGAGGAAAAGGCGGCCTACAAGGGGGACACCTTCTCCCTGTCCGCCGACCGTTCCGCCGACATCCGCCTCTCCGACGGCGGCGCCGTCAAGCTCAAGATCGGCGACACCGACCTGGAAAGCGGCGGCGCGGGCCAGATTTACGCCGCCCGGATCAAGTGGGTCAACGCGGGCGAGGGCAAATACAAACTGGCGCTGATCCCCGAAAAATAGCCGCCATGACGGGGGGCGCGCGTCCCGGCCGATGATCAACACCTTTTTCCTGGAGAGCCTGGGCTGCGCCAAGAACCAGGTCGACTCGGAACATATCATACACCTCCTGGAACGCCGCGGCCTTGTCCACACCCCGGACGAGGAGCGCGCCGCGTGCGTCATCGTCAACACCTGCGGCTTCATCCAGAGCGCCAAGGAGGAGTCGATCACCACGGTGCTTGATTTCCGCCGGCGCCATCCTGATAAAAAGATCATCCTGGTCGGCTGCCTGGCCCTCCGTTACCAGAAGGAACTGGAAGCCGAGTTGGGCGAAGCAGACGGCGTCTGGGGCGATATCCGCCATCCCGATTTTCCGGGATTCGTGCTGGACATTCTGGGCGCGCCTTTATCACCCGCGCCCGACCCGTCCGCGGGTGATTTCGGGGAACGGCGTCACCTGCTCTCCTTTCCCGGCAGCGTCTATATAAAAATCTCGGAAGGCTGCGGCAACAATTGCACGTATTGCGCCATACCCCTGATCCGCGGAAGGCTGCAAAGCCGGGAACGCCGGGACATTGTCAACGAAGCCCGCGCCTTTCTGGCGCGGGGCATCCGCGAGATCAACCTGATCGCCCAGGACACCGCCGCCTTCGGCTCCGACCGCGGCGCGCCGGAACTGGAACGCCTGCTGGCCGATCTGGCGGACCTGCCGGGCGATCACTGGATCCGCCTTCTCTACCTCCATCCCGACCATTTTTCGGACGAACTGCCGGACCTGATGACCCGGTTCCCTATACTTATTCCCTACTTCGACATCCCCTTCCAGCACGGCAGCGCCTCCGTGCTGGCCGCCATGAACCGGCGGGGCAACGCCGCGGCGTACGCGGCGCTGGTGGACCGCATCCGCGAGCGTCTGCCCCGGGCCGTGCTGCGCACCACGTTTCTGGTGGGGTTTCCCGGCGAGAGCGAACGCGATTTCGAGGAACTCCTCGCCTTCCAGAAACGTATCGCGCCGCAGTGGGCGGGCGTCTTCGCCTATTCACCGGAGGAGGGCACCCCGGCGGTCACCCTCAAACCGCGCGTGCCCAAGAAGACCGCACTGGCGCGGAAAAAACTCCTGGAGGAACGGCAGACCGTTCTGACACAGGCCTGGCTGGAACATCTGGTGGGGCGGTCCGTCGACGTGCTTCTGGAAGAACAGGTGAAGGGGGAGGCGCTCTCCCTGGGCCGCGCCTGGTTCCAGGCGCCCGAAGTGGACGGACTGGTGGTGGTGGAGGGCGCGTCCGTCACGCCCGGAGAAAGAATTCGCGTGAGCATTACGGGCCGGGCCGGTATGGACCTGAAGGGGGTGAAATCGGATGAGTGAGCGGACCCATCCCGCCTACCTGGAGTCCCTTAATCCCCGGCAACGGGAGGCCGTGCTTCACACCGGCGCCCCGCTCCTGATCCTGGCCGGAGCGGGATCGGGCAAGACCCGGGTCATTACCACCAAGATCGCCTACGCCCTGGACGCGCTGGGTGTGCCTCCCGACGCGGTGCTGGCCGTGACCTTCACCAATAAAGCCGCGGCCGAGATGCGTAACCGGCTGGCCGTGCTTTCACCACGGGGCGCGGACGTGCTGGTCAAGACCTTCCATTCCTTCGGCGCCTGGGTCCTGCGCCGGTACGGCGCGGCCATTGAGGTAAACCGGCGCTTCCTGATCTACGACGACTCAGACTCGCTTTCCCTGCTTAAAAAGGAATTAAAAAACTCCCATACACCCGTCCAGATCCGGCAGTACCACTCTCTCATCTCCCGGGCCAAGGACCTGGGGTTGACGCCGGAATCGGATGTAAAACGCCTCCGGCTCCTGTCATACGACGCGCACTTTCCGGAGGTCTTCGCCCGCTACGAGGAACGGCTGCGCGCCACGGGCAACCTCGATTTCGGCGACCTGATCCGGATGACCGTGACCCTCCTCCGGCGGAGTCCGGAAACCAAAACCCGGCTGCAGGCGCGCTTCACCCTGGTGCTGGTGGACGAGTACCAGGATTCCAACGGCGCCCAGTTCGAGCTCCTGCAGGAACTGTGCGGACCGGCCACGGAACTGGTGGTGGTGGGCGACGACGACCAGTCCATCTACGCCTTCCGCGGCGCGGAGGTGGAAAACATCCTCACCTTTCCCGACCGTTTTCCCGGCACGACGGTCATCCGGCTGGAGGAGAACTACCGCTCCACCCGCACCATCCTGGCCGCGGCCTCAGCCGTGGTAGCGCACAACGAGCGGCGCATGGGCAAGAAACTGGTGACCGCCAATGACCAGGGAGGCCCGATCCGGCTCTCATTATTCAGAAATTACACGGACGAGGCCCTCTACGCGGCGCGGCTCATCGAACAACAACCTCAGACCGAGACCGCCATCCTCTACCGGATGAACTACCAGTCGCGGATATTTGAGGAAGTCTTCGGACGCATGGGCATTCCCTATCTGCTGGTGGGTTCGGTGCGTTTCTATGAACGAGAGGAAGTCAAGGACGTACTGGCCTACCTTTCCCTGCTCCTCAATCCCCATGATGAAATTGCCGCGGACCGCGTGCTCAACAAACCGGCGCGCGGCATCGGCGCCAAGACGTCCGCCGCCATTCTGGCCCGGGCGGCCGCCGGCGGCGGCGACATTCTGGCCGCCTGCCGGAATGCGGCTGACTTTCTCACGGCCCGCACGGCCGACAAGGTGCGGGCTTTCGCCGCCCTGCTGGACGGATTGCGCGCCCGCCTGTCCGGCCGCCCCCTGGCGGAGTTCATCCGGGATCTGGTGGAAGAGAGCGGCCTCTATGTTCATTACCGGGACAAGGACGCGGCTGACGGCACCGCCAAGGCCCAGAACCTGGAGGAACTGGTCAATGCCGCCGTGCCCTACGGCACGGGGGAGGAAAGTCTGGGTGAATTTCTGGAAAACACCCTCCTGTCCACCCCCGAATACGGTGAACGGTCCGAGGGCCGGGTCACGCTCCTGACCCTGCACAACACCAAGGGTTTGGAGTTCGACCGGGTGATCATCACCGGACTGGAGGAGGGAGTCTTTCCCCCGGACCGGGAACGCGACGATGATGGGGACATTGAAGAGGAACGCCGCCTCTTCTACGTGGGCCTCACCCGCGCCCGCCGGGAACTTGTCCTTACCTCCAGCCGCAGCCGGCTTCTGTTCGGCCGCACTTTCCGCGCCCTGCCCTCCCGTTTTCTGGAGGAAATTCCGGAGGAGTACCTGCTCCGGGAAGACCTGGGCGGAGGAACCCTGCCGGGCCGAGCCGCCGGCGCCGCGGGAGGGAAATATCCCCCGGGCACGCGCGTGTATTCGGACGATTACGGACCGGGATTCGTGGAAGAGTCCGAAATCAAGGAAGGCCATGAAGTGACGGTGGTGCGTTTTGATTCGGGCCGGGTGATCAAGATCCTCCCCCAGTACCACGATCTTATGCGGACCCAGGACGATTGACACTGGTTACCTCCGCCGGGCCGATGGCACGGTCGCGGGAACCGGTCACCCTGCCCGCGGGCATGAAGAGACTGCGCATCCTCAATCTGTACGGCACCGGCCTGTCCCTGTTGGTGGAACGAGGGCCTTCCTCTTTCCATTGACGCGGCGGTGAGTCGGACACTATGATTGAAACGATGACTTCGTTGTTCCGTTTCCGGCCGTGGAAAGAATCAGTCACCGCTTTCTTTTTCTTTTTTCTCACCTTGGCCATCATCGGCGTCAGATTGGCCTGCGACGGCCTGCCCCCCCTGCCGTCACCATCCTCTCCCGTGGAACCCGACCAAGCGCGCCTTGAGGCGCATGTGGGCGCTCTCTCGCCCTCACCGCGTCCCATCGGCACGACCGCTCACCAACGCGCCCGCGATTACATCCTCCAGGAACTGCGTAAAACCGGCGTGGAGGTTACCACCCAAAACGCCTTCTCCGTCCGCTCTTTTCTGCCGGGTGTGTATTCCGCCGGCCGGGTGGAGAACATCCTTGCCCGGGTGCGGGGCCGGCCGGGGAGGAGGGCCGTGCTCCTGGTCTGTCATTACGATTCGGTGGAGGCCGGTCCGGGCGCCGCCGATGACGGTTCGGCCGTGGCCGGCATGCTGGAGGCGGTGCGCCTGACCGCCGCCTCTCCGCCGCCGTACCATGATCTCGTCTTCCTTTTTTCCGACGGCGAGGAGGAAGGGCTCCTGGGCGCGGAGGCCTTTGCCCGTGACTCCCCGCTGGCGCGGACGGTCAGAGTCGTCTTCAACTTTGACGCCCGCGGCACTCGCGGTCCCGCCCGTCTCTTTGAAACCGGCCCGCGCTCCGGCGCCTTGGTAGGGCGGCTGGCCGCCGGGGCCCCGTGGGTCAATGGTACTTCGCTGGCGAACGCGGTCTATTCCCTGCTTCCCAACAACACCGACTTCAGCATCTTCAAGGACCAGGACCGGCCGGGGCTCAACTTCGCCTTTATCGGTGATCTGCCCGCCTACCACACCCGGCTGGACAGCGCCGCGCGCCTGGACCCAAGGACCCTCCGCCATCAAGCAATCAACATCCTGTCATGCGCCCGAATTTTTAGCAACGACCCCCGACTGGGTGAAAACCGGGAAGAGGTAGTCTTCTTCCCCCTGATTGGTCCGGTCATGATCGTCTACCCCGCGCTCCTCGCCCCCATCCTGACCGTCCTGACCATCCTGATACTGGCGGGGGTGTTGGCCTCCGCGGTGCGCCGCCACCGGCTGGCGCTGGGGAAGGCGCTTCTGACCGGCGCCGGTCTTTTCGGATTTTTGGCACTGGCCGGGGGTCTCACCTGGCTGGTCCATCGGCTGGTCATCCTGATCTCCCCCGACACGGGATTTGCGGCTGAACCGTACGGCGCGCCGTATCTGCGCATCGCCTTTACCATGCTTCCGCTTCTCCCGCTGGTGGCCGCCCGCCTGCTTATCAGGCGTCGGCTTTCCC
>CAYQRT010000097.1:0-9870 GCA_964419695.1 uncultured Spirochaetaceae bacterium
CGGGAGGAGGAGGGGCAGGTCACGCTCGGCCCGGGCGCACAGGGCCGGATCGATGTCCACGCCCAGGCAACTGCGTCCCAATGCCGCCGCGGCGAACACGGTGGTACCCGTGCCCGCGAAGGGGTCGAGCACCAGGTCCCCCGCCAGTGAATGCATGGCGATGAGCCGGTAGGCAATGTCAAAGGGGAAGGCGGCGCTGCGGTCGCGCGCGGCGCCGTTCGCGGCCAGCGTCTGGCGGACTCCCTTAAGCTCCCAGAGATCGGAATACCAGGCGTTGCGTTCCTCCCAGAAAAGCGCGCTGCGCCGGCGTCGTTCCTTCTGGACCGCGGAGGAGAAATCCCTCCGGCCCGGTGTGCGGAAGATGAGAATGTATTCGTGTTCCAGGGTTACGTACGCGCCTGCCGGCAGCATGCCCGAGCCCATGAATTTGGTGGGAGCGTTGGTGGTCTTGCGCCAGATGATGCGGGGCAGGACATCGGCCCCGTGCGACATGAAGAAGCGTTCGGTTTCGACGTGGTTGGGGTATAAACGGAAGGAGCCGTTCAGGGTGCGAACCGCGTCTCCCATGTTGACGCAGATGAATCCCCCGGGGCGAACGGCCCACAGCAGCCGGCGCCAGGTACGGGCCAGCTCGGCGTGCATGAGGAAGAAGGCGGCCGGGCCGTCACCCGCGTCCAGGCGCCGGCCGATTTCATCGTTCATGGTCCGGAAGCACCGGTCCCACATGGCGATCATGGGATAAGGCGGAGAGGTGACCACCAGGTCGACGCTGTTTTGGGCCAGGGAACCCGGATCGCGGGAATCGGCGCAGCGCAGCGTCTGGGTGGCGGTTCCAATCCGGATCAGGTGTTTCTTTTCCATTGTATGAACGTGATTGTAGCGCAGGTTTAGGTTCCGTCAAGAGGGGAGATGTGGCGGTTGTCCGGGCGCTTGCCCTTGGATTGACTTTTTCCGCCCGGTGCGGTACATCAAGTTAACGGGAACAGGAGGGAGGGGCCGAAGACAGCGGCGCCGGGAACCGTCAAAAGTCTGTTTCCCAAGGAGGAGGTGGGGATGGCTGATCCGAATCCGGCCGTTGTCGCGGAAACAGCGGAAAAAATCCAACCCGCGCGCGCGGCGCGTCCGCGGCCGGCACACACGTTCCGTTTCCCCCCGCTTATAAGCTTCAAAGAAATTGTGCGGCGCATTCGAAAATTCAATTTCTACCGTATCATCAGGGAAAAAGCCGTCCGCTGGTATCTGAGGAAGATGGTCGCCTGTCCGGCCCAGGGGTTGCTGGTATGCTGGCAGCCGCTGTATTTCATCATCATTAAAACGGGCGCGGCGGTGACGCTGTCCCTTCTCTTGTATTCCGCCTACCCTTACCTGGCGGGCTGGCTTAAGGAGGGCCTGGCCTTCTTCCGCCTGAACGAGATTTACAATTTCACCTTTCCCGAACAGGAATTTTTCGACCATCTGGCCCAGGGAATCCTGCTGGTTATCATCGGATATTACGGGTTGTTTTTCATCGGCCACCAGGTTTTGGGATTGTTTTCCTCATTCGCGGTCAGTTCTGTAACACGCAAGGCCTACTATATCAGGTCTTTTTTCGTCAAAAAGGACCTGCACGTCTTTGCCGTGCCCGCGCTCGATTATTTCGCGATCAGGCACAATCTGCTCTTCAGACTCCTGGGAGTGGGAACGCTCATGTTAAAGAACCGGTCCGGCGAAAAGATCAAGATCCGCTGGCTGACCCGGGCCGCCCGGGCGGTACGGAAGATGTCGCTCCTCAAACGGAAAAAAGGACGCGGCTTCGAACCGCGCCTGAAAGATCCCTGGGATGAAGTCTAGTATTTTTTTTCGATCCGGTTCACTCAATATTCCCGCCGGCTCGCCGTTGGTTCGGTGTTGGCGCGGGCGTGCAGTCCGGGGGTTTTAAACTCGAAACTATCCTCGCGGAACAAGTGGACGCATTGCCGTACGATCTCCGTATCGTAATAAATGCCCGCATACTGCTGTAGGTGCTCAATCCCCTTGTCCACGCCCAGAGCCGCCCGGTACGGGCGGTGAGAGGAGATGGCTTCCATGACGTCGGCCACGGTGAGGATGCGTGAGGTGAACAGGATGTGGTCGCCCCGGATGCCGTCCGGGTACCCGGAGCCGTCCAGGCGTTCGTGATGCTGCAGGACGATCTGGGCGATGGGCCAGGGGAACTCGATCTCCTTGAGAATATCGAAACCCTTCTGCGAGTGTGTCTTGATGAGATCGTACTCGATGTCCGACAACCGGCCCGGCTTGGAGAGGATCTCCGAAGGGATGGAGATCTTGCCGATGTCGTGAATGAGGGCGGCCATGAGAATCCCCTCCCGTTCGTGTTCATCCAGCCCCAAGGCCTCCGCAATCCGGAAGGCCAGTTCGGAGACTCGCTTCTGGTGGGCGGCCGTATACGGATCCTTCATTTCCAGGAAACGCCCGATGAGCTGGATGGTTCCCTTGATCACGTTCTGGGTGTGGTCCAGGCTGTGCAGGAGGTTTTCCTCCAGCCGCTCCTTCTCCGAGATTTCGGAGAGCAGGCGGGCGTTCGTCTCCGACAACTCCCGGGTGCGCTCCCGCACCAGGCGTTCCAGGTTCACCTGCATCTCCTTAAGTTGCCGTTCGGTCAGCCATTTGGTGGAGAGTGATTCGGTGAATTGCCGGATCTCCAGGGCCTTGAATGGTTTGTTCAGGTAGAACAGCTTGTCTTTGGGAGGGATGTCCGAGGCGATCTGCGAGAGATCCAGGGCCGCGTCCCCGGTCACGAAGACTATTTCGATGTCCTTGTCCAGCTGCCTGATTTTTTCCGCCAACTGGATGCCGTTGTCCTCGTGCGCCCCCAAGTGCACGTCGAGAAAGGCCAGGGAAAAGGGATCAGGCTGCGATTCCTCCACCGTCCGTATCGCCTCCGGCGGATTGTGGCAGAGACAGACGTCAATCTCCGGCCCGGTTGCGTGGGGCGCCGGTTGAGTCTGGTGCGGCCGGGCCGGGCCGTGGAGCAGCGCGGACGGTCTCAATATCTTTCCGTAGAGTTCCAGGATATTTTCATCGTCATCGACAACCAGAATTCTAACATGCGGCTTGGTCATTGTGGTCAAGGCCATTCCCCCTCCCTCCCATTTCAGCTACTTTTATTTATTCCACCCCGAATGAATCGCCTTTAAGAAATGTAATTTCACTTATAATTTAATCTATATTCTCAATATTTTCAAATTTATTTAATATATTTATTTTTGTTAATTTTTGCGCGGTTTTGGACCAGATTATGCTATCGACAAAGCAGGACAGTTAAAATGCAGCTGAATATGACGGATATCAGGAGTATTCGGCCAGCTTGATCATCATGCGCGCGGTCTGGGTGTTGGTCCGGGCCAGCTTGCGGGCGATCAATCGCGAGAGGAAAACCCCATAATGCGGATACTGTTTGATGACCGATATGAACGATTTCTTCGAGATTTTTATCAGTTTGCTCTCTTTTTCCGCGCGTACCGTGGCCGAGCGTTTGTTGTTGAGCAGGAAGGACATCTCCCCCATGAAAATGTCCGCCGGGGTGACGAAGGCGATGTTTTTGTTCTTGTGGAACACGCTGAATTTACCGGAAAGCACGTAGTAGATGTGGTTCGATTCTTCGCCCTCGGTAAAGACAATGTCCCCCTTGTTGAAGACCACCGGGGACTCGTGGAGGAACCCCAGGGGCGACTGAAAGGGCACGTCCTTGTTTTCGATCACCAGCGTGGCCTCATTGCCCTTGGCGTTGTAGGTGAGCTTCTTGGACAGGGAGCGGGCCATCATGATGCCCCGGCCGTGGAGGGAGTAGAGGTTCTTCTTCTGGATCCACTCGTGGTATTTCTGCACGTTGAAGCCGTTGCCCTGATCGCGCACCTTGAACACGGACTGGCTGGGCTGGATTTCGTATTCAAGCACCACCCGCTTGCGGGCGATGTGCGGGTCCCGGCATTTCTCTTCCACCAGGTCCTGGATGGAGCCGCCGCTCTTGATATATTCCTGCTTTTCCGCGTAGGAGATGTTGCAGTTGCCGTGTTCGATGGCGTTGATTAAAAGTTCGGTCAGGGCGATGTTGAAGCTGGTTTTCATGTCCGCGTCGATGAAGCCCTTGTTAAACAGGGCGATGGAAAGCAGGTTGGTGTAGCTGGGCACCGACAGCAGGTCATTGTCCAATTCAAAGGAACCCGAGAGTTTCTCCACCAGGGTGGTGGAGATCTCGCGCTGGAAAATGACCTGGCTGTTGGCCTTGATGATCCGGACCGTCTTGAGCAGGGTGGCCGGGATCTTGCCGCTTTCGAAGAGGTTGAGGAGGTTGGTCCGTTTCAGCTTTTCGGCCAGCTCCAGCTCCGACTGGGATTTCCTGTCGTAAATGCCGATGATGCCGAAGTTGTGCAGCCAGTTGTCGGCCACGATCTGGTTGATGATATTCTCCAGGTCGCAGTTTTTGTCCGCCAGGTTGATGATCACGATTTCCGGGATGTCAAAGTTGAGAAATTCCAGGATTTCGGCCGTTTCGCCGTGGGCGGAAACGGCGTCCGCGCCGGTTTTGTCCTTTTGCAGCTCGCTGAGGATGAGTTGGTTCAATGTCTGGTCCGAACTGATGATGCCGATGACGCTCATATGGTCCCTTTGTCGCTGTAAAATTGGGCGGGGCGGCGCATTGCAGACAAAAAGCGTTGTGCGATCTTTTTTCGTCCTGGCCCACTAGTCAATCGCCGGCTTTTATAAATAAACACCTATACTATAACACAAACGAAAATCGAATTCATCTGTTTTTTTGCCGATTGAAGCCGGAAAACGCCTTTTTTGTCCCGCAGACGCCGCTTCATGACAACTCCCGCATATCGCCGAGACCAGGTACGTCCACGGACGGGAAACCGTTCTTTTTGAGGGCCTCGGCCAAGGCCAGGGCGGATTCCTCCTCGCCATGCACCACAAACACGCGGGAAGGCCGACGGGTGAACCCCGCGGCCCAGGCCAGGAGTTCGTCCCGGTCGGCGTGCGCGGACAGCCCGTCCATCTTTTCCACCCGGGCCTTGACCGCGTGCTCCACGCCGAAGATCTTCACCGCGGTCCCGCCTTCGGAAAGCCGGCGTCCCAGGGTGTGCGGGGCCTGGAAGCCCACAAAGAGCACGGTGTTGCGGCCGTCCCCCACGTGGTTTTTCAGGTGATGGAGGATACGGCCGTTTTCAGCCATGCCCGAGGCCGAAATGATGACCGCCGGCCCCTTGAGGGTGTTCAGCTTCATCGATTCCTCCTTGGTGCGCGTGTAGCGCAGGCAGGGGAACCCGAAGGGATCGGAGGAGCCGTACCGCTTGAGGAACTCGTCCGTCTCCGCGTCCCAATCCTCGGGATGCCGGCGGTAGATGCCGGTGGCCTCGGTGGCCAGCGGGCTGTCCACGTACACCGGCAGGTTTTCAGGAATTTTTTTAGCGGAGATGAGCCGGTGTATGGAGTAGACCAGCTCCTGGGTCCGGCCCACGGCGAACGCGGGGACGATGACCTTGCCCCCCCGCTGCCAGGCGTCGTTGATGATGGCGGCCAATCGTTCCTCGCCGGATTCGGTCCGTTCATGCAGGCGGTCGCCGTAGGTGCTTTCAATTATCAGCGCGTCGGCTTCGGCGCAGATCTCCGGGTCGCGGATGATGGGACGGTTTCTTCGACCCAGGTCGCCCGAGAAGACCAGGCGCACGGGTTTGCCGCCGCCGTTTTTCTCCACGTCCAGCACCACGAAGGCCGAGCCCAGGATGTGCCCCGCGTCGTGAAACGTGACCGACACCCCCGGCGCCAGGAGGCGGGTGCGGCCGTAGGGCGTGCCCGAAAGCCGTCCCAGTGTCTTCTCCGCGTCTTCCATGGTGTAAAGCGGTTCGAGGGGCTCCTGGTTGTTTCGTTCCCGCTTGCGGTTGAGGTACTCGATGTCCTGTTCCTGAATGTGCGCGCTGTCGCGCAGCATGATGGAGGCCAGGTCGCGGGTGGCCGCGGTGCAGATGATGTCCCCGCGGAACCCGTCACGGACCAGGCGGGGCAGGTTGCCGGAGTGGTCGATGTGGGCGTGGGAAAGCACCACCAGGTCCAGCGTGGAGGGGTCGAACTGGAACGTGCGGTTGATCTTGTTGGCCTGGTCCCGCTTACCCTGGAAAAGGCCGCAGTCCAGGAGGATCTTGAGGCCGTCCAGTTCAATCAGATGCCGGGAGCCGGTCACCGTCCGGGCCGCTCCGAAAAAATGTATTTTCACGCGTACGCCTCCTTGGAGTAAGCTCCGGGACTGTCCGGATGGAGTAAGGGCAAACGGTCCCGGATGTCAAAAGTATAGCGGGCCGGACGGGGTCACCGCAAGGGAAAATCACGCGCGCCGGCGGCAGAGCCGGCGGTACGCGGGCTCACCCGGGTGAGCCCGTCGCGACGCGAGAAGCGCGGAGAAAAATTTGCAGCCAAAGTGGAGATGGATTAGCATTTGAGGGAGAACCCCGCCCGGCGGGGTGTTTCAATTTTTCATGGCGGTACGCCAGGAGGAACGCGTGAACAAGACCATACGGTTTGAACTGGACGTTCCGGTCCAGAACATGAACCACCTGCTTTCGGAAAAGGACAGGGACGAAATTATGGACGTGTTCAAGGCCTACAGGCTGGATGAGGTGTATCAGCCGGAGAAAGAGATCGTCATCGCCTGCCGCAATGTGCTGGAAAAGGATTCCGACGTGCACGCCGGCCACAAGCTCTGGAAGCGGCAGCACCCGTCCGGCCTGAAAACCCCGAACGGCCTGCCGCGCCTGGAGGAGCGGGCCGCGGCCGGCGACCGGCTTATCCAGTTGAGCGTGGAATACGTGGATTCCCTCACTCCTGGTTTCTTTTCAAAATACGGTTTTATAGGCTATTACCTGAGCGTCATCGTGGACATGGACAAACATTCCATCCTCGACGCCCGGGGCGAAATCGCGTCGGAATAGGAATTAACCCGCCGGCCGGCCGGTAGTTTTTACCCCGGTTGATTCATCATATCCAGCTTGGCGCAGAAATCCTCAAACATCAGACGGGTATCCAGGCGCGTGTACACGCGGATGGGACGGCCGGCCGGGTGAGGCGCGTACGATCCGTCGTCATTAATGCGGGGCGCGGGACGTACGATGTACGGGCTGGAGGTGGCGTCCCGGTCGAAGGCCGACTGCAGGGCGGTGAGAAGCACCAGCGGGCTGTCCCCCAGCACGTAGGTTTCTCCCAACTCCAGGCCGGCCCGCCGGGCCTCCCGCACCGCGGCCTCGATTTTTTCCACCAGATAACGGCCCGTGGCGCCCCGCGGTTTGACCCTGGCCCAGAGCTCCGCGAGCGAGACCAGGGCCTGCCGGTAGGCGTCCCAGGGAACCTGCCAGATTGGTACGGTTGAATGGTTGAATACCGCCTGGGCGGCCGCGATATCGATGCTCAGGTTGTACTCCAGGCGAGGCCTTCCCTGTAGGCCCGCCCTCTCGTCATACTCCGGCCCGCCGATCCAGACGAGCGTCAGCTTCTCCGCCGCGGCCGGTTCGGCCAGCAGGGCGGTGGCCAAAGAAGTGAGCCCGGCGCCGCAGCACATATAAAGCGGCCGGGGATCGTCGCTGCGAAGCGCTTCGCGAACGACGGCCTCGGCTCCGGCCGAGGGCGCGGGTGTCTGCGCGTCCGGCAGGGGAGCCTCGGCGCCCCGGTGCACGGGGAAGCGGCCGGACAGTCCCATCACGTCGAGTAACGCCCCGGCCGCGCGGCAGGCCTGGGCCGCGGCCGGGTCCTCGTGGAAAAACCCGCCGGAGCGCGAACCAATGATCCCCCGTATCTCCACCGACGGCGACAGCACGTGATGGGCCAGCTGGAAGAGACCGTCGGGGTCGCCGCCCAGGTCGTTGTCGATAAGGACGCGCGCGCGGGGGTGAACGGTTTTCATAGGTGACAGGGTATCACCGGTGATTCCTCGTGACAAGGCGGTGGAACAGCCATCCCGGCGGCTTACGCGCAAACCGGTGATTGAGGGTGACGATGCCCGTTTTTTTCGTTGCAATGTGGCGGTCGATTTCCTAAAATTCGATACGTACCACCGATGAGAAAACCGCCCCGGGGAAGAAAAAACACTTCACAGATACACGAATATATCCAACTGGGCGCCGCACTGCAAAGGGATCGATCGGCTCTGAAACAGGAAGCCGTGGACGCGGTGCTGCGGTCCGGCGCCGCTCTCCGCGACAAAATTGAGAAGATCAACCACATTGACCAGGCCGACGAGCGCTATACCCCGCTCAAGGGTGCCGCGTCCCGCAAGACCGCGGGCACGGAACCGGACCCCGGGTCCGGCCAGGTGGACGAGGCGGATCAGAAAGACATCCTGCAGGCCAGGCGCAACCAGCTCAAGCTGGTAAGGTTTCAGGTGGAAAGCCGTCTGTTCCGGTTCATTGTACGGGAGTACGGCCGCATCAGTCGTTTCGGCGCCACAACCGGTGTGCTCGTCGTCCGGTTTCCCTGGCGCGTCAGGCTGGCCAAGGGAGCGCTGGGAACCATCGCGTCCGACGTGGAACGCGCCGATATCAATGCCGTGATCATCCAGCTGGAGCGGATCATCCAAACCGGCTGGCACGTGCTGGAAAAACACGAGTACAACTCCATGGTTCTGCTGGCCCAGTTCTGCCGCTGTGTGGCGAACGTCAGGTTCCGCGCGCTCGACTGCAATGACCGGTTTCTCATCAGCCGGTTGAAGGACCTGGAGCGGCTGTACATGATTTTTCACGGCGCGCCGGACGTGCCGGAGGCGGTGTTCGCCGCGTTTACCAAAATCATCGATCAGGATCCTCCCCGCGCGGAACCGGCCAGGAAATGCGCCGGGAACGTGCAGGTGCTGCTCGCCGAATCGGACAACCGCCCGACGCTGGGGAATTTAATTCTGGGCCTCAACATGCTCCGCTGGCGTCGCTATCTGACCAGGGCCGATCTGGCCGACGTCTCCGCCGGAACCCTGCTGTGCCGCACGGTGCTGGACTGTCCCGACGACGTCCGCCCGGCCGTCCACCGGTTTATCGAGGAGCAGGAGGCCCGGCTGAAGACCCTGGTCCGGGAACGCGCCGGGCTGGCGCGGGAAATTAATTTTTTCCCCGCCGACTCCAATGGGGAGATCATCTACGGGGAACTCATCAGGTTTTACAGCCGGCAGGTTGATCCGGACAAGACCGGGTCCTGGAAGCGCGACAGTGATCAGGTGTTGTTTTTTCTAGTCCGGATTATCGACCTCTTTCTCTTCAACTTCCGGCCGCTGTTATGCGGGATACTCTCTTTTGAACCTTCGGGAAACGGCGGCATTTTTAACAGCCCCGTTTTTGACGCTGATTTCGACCTGCTGAGCCGCTCTCTGAAACAGCTGGAGCGTCATGCGTTTTCGTACGGGAGCATGTCCCGCTCGCGCTACCAGGAGATACAGGGCACCCATAAAACGGCCACCCGGATCGAAGCGGAGGCGTTCTCACTCATCACCGATATCCTCTCCCGGCTCCATGCCATTGCCCAGAAAATAGTCCTGTATCTGGCGGGGCCGGAAACGGCCGGCGGCGGGATGGCGATCGACCTCCCGTCGACGGCGGCGCCGTCCCCGGTCTCCCATGGTAATGAAGTAATTCGGGGGCGGGGGGTGATCGCGGGGAAAACCGTGATTGAAGCCCTGCGCTACACCGCGGCCATGGCCTACGGTATCGGTCTCTACCTGTGGGACCCTTCGCTGTGGGGGATTCTCAACCGCGAGGCGCCGCTCAAGGCGGAATTCGCGGGAGTCATGCGGTCGCTCAAACGCGTGGCTCCGGTGCGGGTATTCAATGAAATTCAAAAGAAATACGTGTTGCTTCAGTA
>CAYQRT010000098.1:0-9833 GCA_964419695.1 uncultured Spirochaetaceae bacterium
CGGGCATTAAATTCGATTTCGTCAATGAGCGCCTGATCGGTATTTATCTGCCAATCCGCGTCCTGCAATGCGAGAATGACCTGGGTGACGAACGAGATGACCATCTCGTCGGTCTCCTCCGGAAAGGCGACCGCCGCCGTGTCGTGGTCGAGGTAGCAGGCACCAACGGCCTCGCCCCCTACGTCCACGGGGAAACAGAAAAGTGAGTGAACCCCGCTAGCGAGGGCTTCCTCCCAGCGGGGAAAATCCGGGCGCTCAAGCACGGCGTTGACAAGCACCGGTGCGTCCCCCGCGAGGGTATCGTCGATGACATGGGAAATAAACGCCATATCCCGCCGTTTCAGACCGCGCCGGGCCACAAAGACCATGCCCCCGTCGTACGCTTCGCGAACGGCAATACAACCGCGCTTGGCGCCCGACAGTTCCAAAACCATATCCATGATACGGTCCAGCACCACGCCGGTCCCGCCGTGGGCCCCGTAGGTGTCCAGGAGGTCGGCCGTTCGTTCCTTCGTTACCTTTTCGGCGAAAAAGCACTCAAGATCTCCGTTCCGGCCGGTCGACTTTTTCTGGACCAACATGTTTTTGGACAATGTTCCCGCGTCGATTTCGCGGAACAGCCGGTAGGCCTCCTTCCAGCGATCAAGCGCCCGGCGGCGGGCCGCCTGTTCCTCAAGGCGTATGCGCCGTTGAAGCAGAAAGGCATTGCGCCGGTAGTATTCGCTGAAAAAACAGGCGATCAGTCCGATGAGCTCCGCGAACAGGAAGAAGAAGGTGTTGTTCAGGAAAAAGGCCGTGCCCTGGGGCGTGGCCGTGAGTCGGTTGAATAACAGCGCGCTGGCCAGGTAGAGAAGAATGATGGGCGCCCCGGTGAGGGCGGCGTGGATGAAGCGGATATGGACGCCGACATTGAGCACCAGACAGACCAGGATCAATCCCGCGTAATAAAGCAGGGCGGCCGGATCTTCCCGGGGGGCCAGGGCGATCCTCCCGCTGATTCCCACTGAGAAGAACAGGATGCCCAGGCAAACCGCCAGATGAGAAAATCGTCTCAACTTCTTGAAGAAGGTGGTCAGGAAACAGATCAGGGCGACCGGGGCGATCACCGCCGCCCTGATCACGTTAAACGCGTCGAGCCAGGTGGGCGATACGTGAAGAGGCGCAAACCGGCCGTTGACCAAGCCAAAGCCCAGCATGCACATGAAGGACGTGAACATCATGAACCGGATGAGATTGAGCGATTGCCGCAGGTTGTCCTGCACGAATTCCCGCTCCAGAGCCGCAGGAAATCCGGTCAATACCAGGCGGACCGACATGGAGGGGAGCGCCGGCGATGGGGCGGCGGGGCCGGTGTATTCGTCCACTGAAGAGAGAGGCGATAATGTCTGTAGTCGTTTCGTCTTCATAGTACACCTGATTTTTAATATTGATTTGCTTAGAACAGGATTAACCATATAAAATATCCGTGAAAGAGTCTCTCACCCCCCCAGAGGGGGGTGAGAGACTCTTGGCGGTTGTTTTTTGGCTTTCCATTGGGGATTGAGTGGATCTCGCGCGGAGTCCGCCTTCATTCAGCGCGCCAGTATCCCCCCGGCTGCGCCTCAAGCCCGGATGACTACCGGGCCGCTTGAGCCAGTTCCTCCAGAATCCAGATCATGGCTTCGGTGTCCAGGCCGCAGTACGCCAAGAGGTCGCGGCGGAGGGCGGCTTTCTCATCTTCATTCACCGTCCGGCCGTACTGGTCACCGAATGTCATGTAGATGTATTCCCGGCTGGCGGCCAGGCCGTCGCTGATGCGCAGGTCCTTATAGCCCCTGCCGGTCAGGGCGGGAAGGACGGCCTTGAGCGAGGCGCTGCCCCGCTGATCCGGGTGATAATAATGGAAGGCGCGGAAGGGTGCGAGCAGGTCGGCCAGACGGCCGATCACTTTCTCAATCCAGGCGGCCTGTCGGGGAAAGACCTGGGCGAGAGCGGCTAAGATTGATTTCTCAAAGTTTTGATTATAGACGATAACGCTGCCGGCGGCGGGTAAAGCGGTCTTGAGCGCTTTGAGAAAATCGGGACGGGGATCAGCCGGACCCTGGGCCAGGAAGGACTGGTGCGCGGGCGCGGCCTGCGGGGCGTCGACCACGTGCAGGGAGAACTGGAAGGGCACGGCCTGGTACGGTTTGACGTTGTCGAACTGGGGCACCGCGGTGGCGAAGGTCTCGAAATCCAGGAAGGAGAGGGGATACACGAGCGTGTTCAAGAATCCGTCCAGGCCCGGGACGTCCAGGTGAGGCCGGCCGCTTTTCACGCACCGCACCTGGATAGTCTGACGTTCAGTCAACGGGATGCCGGCCGGAATGTCTTTGATGCCCAGGACGCCGTTTAGAAAAAGTTCCTGCGCCTTGACCCCCCCGTAATAGAGGCTGAAGATGTCATGCTTCGGCAGGAAGGCCCAACAATAATATCGCAGGGGGCATTCGTACGGTGAGCGGCATTGGGGACCGATGGCCACTTCCGGGCGGTCGGCGGCGGCCAGGGTCCGGCGTATGGAAGATAGGCCTGCGGTAACGTCCGCCTCCGCGGCCCGGACCGGATCAGTGATGTCTTCCTTCACCAACAGGCGGCCGGGATCGATCGCGCCCCGGCGAATATACGTATTGTCGATGTGCAGCAGAAAGGTTTTCCGGAGCGGCAAACCCGCCGCCTGGTAGCAGTGGCGTTGAAAGGCCACGTCCTCCACGTGGACGTCCTTGACCGCGGTGGAGGATTTCACCTCAATCATGTCCCAGGCCCCGCCCCGCGCCGGAAGCAGGATGTCCGCCCGGCCGGAGAGGTCGCCGGCCTTGAACCCGGCCTCGAACAGGGGGCGGCGGTCGGTCAGCCGGGCCTGCGTTTGTTCGATGTTGACCAGAAAATCTTCGGCCGGCACGTCGATTCCGGCGGGATAGAGGCTCTTGGCCAGCCGGTCGATCAGGTAGCCCTCGGTGAAGCGGTGGCGGGCGGCCTCGTCCTCCGGGGGGATGCGGTCCGGTTCGTGCACCTTGATCCAGAGGTATTTCAGGCACTGCCGGCCGGTCAGGAAGCGGGACTTGGTGATGGTAGGCGCGGACTGGCGGTCCATGGTGGGGAGTGTACCGGATATGCGGCGCAACGGCAATCGAAGCATCCCTGGTCCGGATGATGGTGCCCTCGATTGGCCAAACCGCTTCTTTTAGAGTATACTTCTATTATATTATGGCAGACGGTGTTTCCGATCAATCGACCCGTATTTTCCATCCCTCGCCTCGCGGCAAGCACCAGGACACCGCGGAGGACATGCTGCGCATCATTGGAGAGATTTACCACCTCAAGGACTTGGACACGCTCCTGGAGCGGATTCTCACCGAATCGCGGCGCTTTGTGAACGCGGACGCGGGCACCATCTACCTGGCGGCCAAGGGCCAGCTTTTCTTCAACTTCGTGCAGAACGACACGCTCTTCATCAACCGCCACGCCCGGGAGAAATACCTCTACTCCCAAGCCCGCCTTCCCCTCAACCGGGAATCCCTGGCCGGGTACGTGGCCTCCACGGGCCAGCCGCTGTTGATCGACGACGTCTATCATATTAAAAGCGGGGTCAGCTATGCCTTCAATCCCGCGTTCGACCAGAAGGCTTCCTACCGCACCCAGTCCATTCTCATGGTGCCCATCATCACCCGCAACAACCTGCTGCTGGGCGTGATCCAGCTCATTAATGCCAAGGACTCATCGGACCGGGTGGTGCCCTTCTCCATGGACGACACGCTCTACATCACCCAGTTCGCCAACTACGCGGCGCACGCCATTGAAAACGCCAAACTCTCCCGGGAGATGGCTTTCCGTATGGTGGAGATCGCCGCCCTGCGCGACCCGTCGGAGACGGCCGCACACACCAAGCGTGTCAGCTCTCTGGCCGTGGAACTCTACACTGAATGGGCGCGCCGCCACCGGGTGGACACCAAGGAGCGGCGGCAGACAAGGGAGCTGCTGCGCATCGCCGCCATCCTTCACGACGTGGGCAAGGTGGCCATCTCCGACCTGGTGCTCAAGAAGAGGGGCAGCCTCTCCCCGGAGGAAAAATACCACGTGCGCTGCCACACCGTATTCGGGGCCCGCCTCTTCGTGAACGCCAACTCGCCCTGGGACCGGACCGCGGCCGAGGTGGCGCTCAACCACCACGAGCGCTGGGACGGGACCGGGTATCCGGGCCGGATCGAGGACGTCTTCGCCGAGCGCATCGTGTTCGGTCCGGGCAAGAAGGGCGACGAGATCCCGCTCCTGGCCCGTATTGTTACCCTGGCGGACGTCTTCGACTCGCTCGTCTCCAAGCGCGTCTACAAACAGCCCTGGCCCGAGGCGGACGCCTTCCGCTACATTACCAACAACTCAGGCGTCATCTTCGATCCCGACCTGGTCCGGCTCTTTTCCGGCATGCGGGAGACGGTGACGGCCATCGGGGAGCGCTTCCGCCAGCCGGCGGAAGCGCGGATACCCGCCGGGGAAGCCTGATTATGGGGTCTCCTCAGGAAATCATGGAACGGATCGTCCGCACCTGTCTCGGGATCGACGTAACGGCGGTCAAGGTCTACAAGCGCTTCACGGAGACCACGGAGACCGATCCGATGCGTTCCCTCTTTTCCTCGCTTTATGAGGACGAAACCCGGCACGTGGCCTACTGGCGCGGGTTGCTGGAACGGGTGCGCTCCAACAACGTAGGGGAACTGTTCGAGGCGCCGGACAAGGTGCTCTACGAGCTGGAAGGGGTGGCGGATAACGCCGTCAGGCTTCAGCACGAAACCCTCAACCGCACGCCGCGTGACGTAAACGCCCTCCTGCTCGCCACGGTCAACATGGAATATGTGCTGCTCCATCCGTCCTTCCTGGTCCTCTTCGATTTTAGCGACATCCTCCCCGACCGGCGCACCATGGAGGATGAATACGTGATCCACATGGACCATATCTGCCGCGCCCTTAATTCCCAGAAGGCGGAAAATCCCATGTTCCCCCTGTTCGGCGAGCTTCTGCGCCGCGTCTGGCATGAGACCAAGCGTCTGGTGACGCTCAACCAGTCGGATTCCCTCTCCGGCGTGCTCAACCGCCGCGGGTTCAGCCTGCAGGTCCGGCCCCTGCTCTTCCTGGCCCAGCGCAAGCAGTTTCCCGTGGCGGTCATGGTCATTGACGTGGACAAATTCAAGAAGGTGAACGACCGGTTCGGCCACCAGGCGGGCGACAAGGTGATCACCCTGGTGGCGGAGGCGGTGCGGGGCAACGTGCGCCAGTCGGATATTGTGGCGCGTTACGGCGGCGACGAGTTCATCGTCTTCATGTTCGACGCCCGCCCCGACGCCCTGGAGGAGGCCGTCTCCAAAATCAAGGACTGCGCCGAGAAGAAGACGCAGACGGTGGCGCCGGTCACCTTGAGCATCGGCATCGCCTCCCTGGAACCCCGGGGCGACATCGACCACGCCCTGGAGCGCCTGGTGCGCGAGGCGGACGAGGCGCTCTATGAAGTGAAGAAGGCCGGGCGCAACGGGTACCGGCTGCGGGTGCTGGCGGAGTGACGGAGAGAACGACGGGTAATCCTTTGAGGCGGAGAGAGGGTGCGTGAGATGGGGGAAAGTGACGGTAGTGATCGTGAGATCCGAGTGGCGTTCACCGCGAAAAAGCCGCCTCTGTTGATCGTCCTGCTTATCTGCCTGGGGTTGACGGTATTCGTGGGCATTATGGATTTCATTTCCGGATATGAGATTTCGTTTTCCATTTTTTACATCATTCCCGTAACCATCGCCGTGTTTTTCGCCGGTTTTCCGGTGGCGATCTTAATCTCCGTATTGTGTGCAGCCAGTTGGTTTCTGGCGGATGTCCAGGGGGGGCATGTCTATTCCAATACGCTTGTTCCCGTCTGGAATGCCAGCATGCGTTTTTCTTATTTTCTCCTCCACTCTTTTTTATTTTCCAGGTTTATAAAACTCTATCAAAATTGTAAACATAAATCGATTACCGACACCCTTACCCTGGCAGTCAACGCCGAGTTCTTCTACCAATTGGCCGGGCGGGAGTTGGCCCGGGCCAGGCGTTCACATCGCCCCTTAACCCTGGCATATCTCGATCTGGATAATTTTAAGGCAGTGAACGACAGCCTGGGACACCTGACCGGGGACGACCTGCTGCAAACACTGGCGAATGTCATGCGGCAAAATATCCGGCCTGTTGACGTTCTCGGACGCCTCGGTGGAGACGAGTTTGCCGTTCTTCTCCCGGATGCTGATCGGACCGTCGCCGCCGTTGTCCTGGAGCGAATTAGGGAAAAGGCGGCTGAAGCGGTAGCAGCGAAAGGCTGGCCGGTCACTCTAAGTATGGGAGCGGTGACATTCGTCAAACCGGATATAGACGTCAGAGGTATGGTTAAGCGGGCCGACGATCTCATGTATCTCGCCAAGAAATCGGGTAAGAACAGGATTGAATATGAAACCTTTGAGTAATTTTCGGCGCTAGGCCTTCAGGTGGTTGTATTCGATCACTGCGTTACTGGCCTGATCATACAAACCCTCCACCCTGCGCCGATCCGGCGTTGGGCCTGACGCGGGACGGACGCCCTATTCGTCCGTCCGGAAGGGGCGCGCGGGCAATCCCTGCTTGTTGTACAGGTTGGGCGCCGGCGTACCCTCGCCGGCCGCGGCCCGGCCGTTCCAGGCGTACCGGACGGCCGCGGGCTTGGCCACCTGGTCACTCGTCACGATAACCGCGGCGCCCTTGATCACGGCCTTGGCCGGGTAAAATTTCCCGTCAGCGCCCGCCACCGTGAACCAGGCCAACTCCTGTCCTCCCGGTACGGAGAGGCCTCCGGCCGCGAAATCAAACGTGATGACGGCCTGGTTCTTCACCACTTTCATGGCTTTGAAGACCGGACCCGAGTACACCACATTCTTCTGTTGGTACGTTTTGGCCAGGGCCAGAAGCGCCAGGCGTTCGCCCACTTCCTTCTTGCGCTCGGGGTGAATGTCCCGCACGTCGCCCAGGTCGATGGTGAGGGCCAGGCCCGTGCCGGGCGCGGCCGTGGCCTCAACCTGCTGTTCCCAGAAGCGCGGCAGGCTGTCTCCGCCGTAGCCGCCCCAGGGCGCAATCTGCACGGCGTAGAATGAAAGGTCGGGCTGGCCGAAGACCCGGCGCCAGCCGGCGATCAGGGCGGTCTGTTTTTCCGCGTAATCCCGCTGGCCCATGTTGGATTCGCCCTGGTACCAGAGAAAGCCGCGCAGGGCCATGGGCACCACCGGGTGCACCATGGCGTTGTAGAGCGTGGCCGCTTTCAGGTGGTTGTATTCGACCATTTTGGCGAAGGGGTGACGGGCCTTGGGATCGGTTTTCAGGGCTTCCCGATATTCGGCGTCGGCTTTCGTGACCTCATTATAGAAGCGTTCGAGAGACGGCGTGGTTTTAAGTTCCTCGAGCGGAATGAACGGTTCGATGGCCGCGCCGCCGAAGGCGGACTGGATTATGCCCACCGGCACGTTGAGGTCCCGGTTGAGCTGCTTGGCAAAATAATAGGCCACGGCCGAAAAACCGTTCCAGCTTCCCCGGCGACGGCCTTGGGCGTCGCAGCGTCGCCAGGGGCCGCCCCAGCGGGCCAGGGGGAAGGGGGATGACCGCTTGTTGATCAGGAAAAGCCGGATGTACGGATCTTCCGGCAGGTGCGATTCTTCCTTGCCTCCGGCCGCGCCGATCAGGCCGAATTCCATGTTGGACTGGCCTGAACAGAACCAGACCTCCCCCACGAGCACGTTCCCGAGGGAAAGGGCGGGGTGTTCCGCCGGGGCGGGGACGTATTCGATCGTCATGACGCGGGGCTCGGCCGAGGTCTGGAGCGGGTCAAAGACCACCCGCCAGCGGCCGTCCCCGTCCGCGACCGCCTCCGCCTGCCGCCCGGCGAACGACACCCGTACGGTCAGGCCCGGCTGGCCCGTGCCCCAGACAGGGACTTCTTTATTCCGCTGCAGCACCATGTTGTCGGTGAACACGGAAGCGGGGACGATCGGGGCGATGGCGGGTTCGCTTGGTTTTTGGGATTCGGGAGCGGCCGGTGCCGGGGATGCGCCGGACCGGCCCGTGGCGCAGCCTGCCGCCAGTATAACGAGGCCCATGAGTGCGGCAACCGGGAATGATCCTTTATCCATTCGTTCATCCTTATCGTGTATGTGCGTTCGTCGATCTTAGCACGGATCCGTGAAAAATAAAAGTGCACACCATGCTCTACTGCGGCGCCTGGCAGTCTCTTGATAAAACCACGGGGAAGGTTTACAGTACCGGGGAGGTGTTGCTTTGCGTATCGATGTCCGTTCAGTAGGTATTATGTGTGTCGGCGTGTGCGCGGCGGTCTTTCTTTTTTCGACCTGCCGCACAAACGCCCCGAGCGTTACGCCCGGCGACGCCGGGAGTACGCTGACGAAACAAACGTATTTTTCAAGGACAACCGGCGTCAACCGGCATTGCTACGTGTACACGCCGCCCGGATACACTCAATCCAGAAAATACGGCGTCCTGTACGTGCTGCACGGCATCGGCGGAACGGAGATCGAGTGGCCGGGTAATGGCACGCCGCAACAGATCATGGACGCCTTGTACAATGAGGGCGCCGCCGCGCCCATGCTCCTGGTGTTTCCGAACGGACGCGCCATGAATCCGGATACGGTCCCCAAGAACATGTTCAGCGCCGAGGCGCAGGCCGCGTTCGCCCGTTTCGAACAGGACCTTATAAAGGATCTGATACCGTTTATCGAGAAAAATTATTCCGTCCAAACGGATCGGGACCAGCGCGGCATTTGCGGGCTTTCCATGGGCGGAGGACAGGCGCTGAATTTCGGCCTCGGGCATCCGGAGCTGTTTTCCTGCGTCGGGGCCTTTTCCCCGGCTCCGAATACCGACAACAGGCTGTTCAACGTGGAAAACAAGGACGCCTGGTCCGTGATCTGGATTTTGTGCGGGGAAGCGGACGATTTGCTGAGCGTTGCGAAAAACACGGACGCCTTTCTAACGGCTCACGACATCCCGCATGTTTTTAAGACCATGCCCGGGAAGCATGACTGGGGAGTGTGGAAGGCGGGACTGCGGGAGTTCGTTCCGCTGGTTTTTCTAAACGGAAACAATCCTCCGTAACCTGGAAATCCGGGTGATCGGTTCGGCCGGATGGATTCCCTCGTCGCTTCAGTGTGAAGCCGGCTTTTCGTACCCATTGACGGGACTTCCGCATTGGGTGCAGGTTCGCGTCCACCAATTATACGCCGTGCCGCAGTCAGGACAGCTCCATCGTTTTCTCATTCGGGAAAGCCAGACATCCAGGCCGTTCCGTTTGACCGTCTCCAGATAATCGTACACTTCACTATGGTAGGGATAGCCGGGATCATTCTTGAACGTGTCAAGATTCGCGCAGGGATACTCCGGGCATTGAAAGCAGAACTCAACGCCTTTGGCCCTGGCGCAGGCCTTAAGGTTGCAATGATCGCACCAGGAGAGGCAGCAGACATCGGATTTGCAGCCCCGGCAGGTTTCGGTTACGCGTGGGGCGTCCGGGTTGTTTTCCGTCATCATGTAATTGGGGCAGGACGGACAATAGAGGCCGCAGTACCCGTCGGGAATGAAATCGTATTCGTTCATGCAGGAAGTACTCCAATTCAGTGAAAATCTTTCCGCGACAGAGTAGTTGATAGGACTATTGCTGTCAAGACAGGTACCATTTCAGTTATGAGCGGAGAGGATGTTCATGAATACGACGGCTGGGAGTTGTGGGCTGAGAGCGCGCCGCATCGCCTGGCGAGGAATTTCCGGTTCATATC